>NZ_JBBMEK010000348.1:0-2816 GCF_040096555.1 Coprococcus intestinihominis
GGCCATCATGATGCAGGAATCTGGAGGCAGGGGAACAGACCCGATGCAGTGTTCGGAAAGTCCATATAATACAAGATTCCCACACACTCCTGGTTCTATTACTGATCCGGATTATTCGATAGAGGTTGGAGTACAGACCTTTGCAGACTGTATCAGACAGGCAGGATGCAGCAGTCCACAGGATCTGGACAAGCTGAAACTTGCATGGCAGGGATATAACTATGGAAATGGCTACATAGGATGGGCATTGCAAAGAGGCGGTTATACAGAAGCCAATGCATTGCAGTTTTCACAGGAACAGGCAGCTTCGCATGGATGGAGCAGTTACGGAGATCCCCAATACGTTCCCCATGTGATGCGGTATTATTCCGGTGGCAGCCTGTTTGCTGGTTTGTTTGGTAATCAGCAGATTGTGTCGGTTGCAATGGGGCAGCTTGGAAACAGTGGCGGTCAGAAGTTCTGGAGCTGGTACGGATTTGACAGTCGGGTAGAATGGTGTGCCTGTTTTGTAAGCTGGTGTGCGGATCAGAGCGGTCTGATTGCAAGTGGGAATGTTCCTAAATTCTCATTGTGCAGTGATGGAGTGTCCTGGTTTCAGGGAAAGAATAAGTGGCAGAGTGGCGGAACAACTCCGACAGCTGGAATGATCATCTTTTTTGACTGGGATCATGATGGAACATCGGATCATGTAGGAATAGTAGAAAAGTGTGAAGGTGGAAGAGTTTACACGATTGAGGGAAATTCCAGTGATCAGGTACGGCAGAGAAATTATGCAGTAGATTACAGTTCTATAATGGGATATGGGGTGATAAATTGATGGTTTCTTTCATAATTTGTTAAGGATTTTATAAGGGAGTTAATGAATCCTTTGGAAAATAGTCACAAAATAGGCACAGTTGATTGATAAATTGTTATTGTAACTTTTAGTGATAGACATATAAAGAGTTAGAAATCTTTATAATTGACTTGAATTAGGAGGTAGTGAATATGAGTGATCAGAATGTAAAAGCAGCACAAAAATATTTAAATGCGATGTTTGGTGGACATAAGGATTGGGTAAAACTGGATGAAGATGGAAAGACCGGAACAGCCGTGATGCAGGGAATCATTCGTGCATTTCAGATTCAGAATGGAATCTCAACGATTACAGGAACGGTTGGACCACTTACTATTAATACCATGAAGAAGTTAGCCATTATTACAAAAATGGATCCGAATGATACTCCGCAGGTTAATGTATGCTTGATTCAGTGTGCTCTGTTTTGCAAAGGATATGCTGCTGGAGGAATTACTGGAATTTATTATACATCAGGAGTAAATGCAGTTAAAAAGATGCAGGAAAATGCAGGACTGGAAGTTACGGGCAAAATTGATTGGAAAGTTTGGTCTGGATTGTTATCCCTAAACTGGTTTACAAAGGTTTCTGGTGGGGATTCCAATATTGTTCTTATTCAACAGCAATTAAATAGTGACTGGTCAGATGTTATTGGTGTTGGACCTTGTGATGGAATTGCCTCAAGACAGACAATTTTGTCTTTAGTTGGTGCATTGCAGGCGGCTGAAGGAGTTACAACTGAATTAATTACAGATTTGAATTCAGTTAATTTTGGCGATGCAACAACAAATGCGTTTCCGGGTACATTACAGAACGGACAGAACTCGACGAAATATGTTCCATTTAATAAGATTGCTCAATACGGACTATATTTTAACGGATATAATCCGGGAAGATTCGATGGCGTGTTTGATTCGACTACAGAGTCAAAGGTGTCAGAATTTCAGGAGTTTTATGGTCTGACAGGAATTGGACTTGTAACAAAAGGAAAAGTAAATGTTTCTACTATGAAATCATTGCTTACGAGTAAAGGCGATACAAACAGGGCAGCAAAAGCGTGTGACTGTGCAACAGTATTAAATAAACAACAGGCATTAGATATAAAAAATGCAGGGTATACTCATGTAGGACGTTATCTGACAGGTTCTGTTGGAAAAGAACATACACCGAAATATTTGACATCAACAGAAGTGAAAAACATTGAAAATGCAGGATTATCGGTATTCCCGATATATCAGGATGGAGGATATGAATTAAACTATTTTAAGGATCCGTCCCAGGGAAGTGTTGATGCACAGACAGCAATTTTAGCAGCCGAGAGAATCGGTATACCAAGTGGAACGACTATATACTTTGCAGTGGATTTTGATTGTTATTCATATCAGATTGATACATTTATTATACCTTATTTTGAACAGATTCACATGATCTTTTTCAGTTCGACAAATGATAAAAATTATAAAGTCGGCATTTATGCACCAAGATATGTATGTACTAAAGTTTATGAAGCAGGATTGGCAAGTAAATCATTTGTGGCAGATATGTCAACTGGATTTAGCTGTAATTTGGGATATTCGATGCCGAAGAACTGGGCATTTGATCAATTTTGTGAGTTGAACTCATTTTCTTCATCACCTTCGTTCCCACTGGATAAAGATGCATATTCAGGGAGAGATACTGGATTTAAAAAGTTCGATGCCGTATCGACAAAAACAGATGAGGAAATAGCGCAAGAAAATCTTCGGGCAAAGGTAAAAATAGCACGAAATCAATATGTCTATAATGTAATGGAGCCGCTTGGTTATCTGAATAAAATTATGGATGTGGGTGTGGAGTATGATAAGGAAATTTCACTGGGAACAATGATGAGTCCTCAAGGAGCAATTGATATTTCTACTAAAATATCCACATCGCTTGAAAGTTCAACTGGTAAAATTTATAATATAAAAGTGGATATAGGAAATGATGGAGAATTGACACA
>NZ_JBBMEK010000349.1:0-2810 GCF_040096555.1 Coprococcus intestinihominis
AACTGACCTGCTGTCAGACCACACTGATATTCAAGCATGTATGGCGGCATGATCATCTCATAGCCATCAGCCAGATGTGTATCAATAAAGTAGTTCAGTAATGCCCATTCAAGACGTGCGCCCATGCCTTTGTAAATCCAGAAACCGTTGCCGGCCAGCTTAACACCGCGCTCATAATCAATCAGGCCAAGGTTTGTACAGAGATCCACATGGTTCTTTGGCTCAAAGTCAAACTTCTTCGGTTCGCCAAAATAACGCAGCGGTTCATTATTCTCCTTGCCGCCCGGTAAAAGATCATCATCCGGCATATTCGGCAGACAATATAAATCCTGCTGATACTCGTTCACAACATCTCTTAACTGTCCGTCCAGCGCGGAAATCTTGCCTTTGATCTCACCCATTTCCTTGAAAATTGCTGTTGTATCTTCACCAGCCTTCTTCAATGCAGGAATCCGTTTGCTTACTTTATTCTGTTCAGCCTTCAGCGCTTCTGTCTGCTGAAGGAGTGTTCTTCTCTGTTCATCTAACTCGAGAATACGGTCGATCAATTCGTCACAATCTACCTCTTTTGCCTTCAAACCGGCTTTGATCTTATCCGGATTCTCTCTGATTAATTTAATATCAAGCATCTTTGTCACCTCATCATCACTGCCCGCCCAGGGGCGGATCCATTCATTCTTATCGAGCATTAATTATACCATTGTAAAAATACTTTTTCAATACTTCTGCCTGCCCTTTCTTTATCAGCATACTCTTTTTCATGAACGCATATACTATAAACATGGCATTTTACTCCGCGTTATTTCAAATTCTGCTTTTGAAAGGAAATATAACCATGACTGATTTTTTATATCCTGATATTTTGAATGAACAACTGACCTATGCCAGACAGGCACGTGCCGCATGGCTTTGGACCAATGTTGCCGAACGAAGCCGGATTTTTCTGCAAGTTCTGGATACCCTTCAGCCCATCTGCGCATCCCTTGCCCGTGACAGCGTCCAAGAGACGGGCTACGGTATTTTTGAGGACAGGATGCTCATGATCACACGCCTGCTTCGTGACCTCCGTTCCTGCTGCCTTCAAACAGAATCTCCCTTTTCAGAACGTCTTTCCTGCACGGACACACACACCCAAATCCAGCCCTCCGGCACTTTGCTTGGCATACCATCATCCATACATCCGGTCACTGAAACCCTCTTTGCCGCTGCTATTGCCATTCAAACAGGAAATCCGCTCATTTTTTTCTTTTCTGACAGTGCATTTCAGATATCAGCCCGAACAGCCTCCCTGGTCCGTGATGCTGCAATTGCTGCCGGTGCACCTGACAACTGCATTCAATGGCTGGAAATTGCTGATGACAACCTGCTTGAAAAATGCAATCACTGTCCCGACATCAGCGGCCTTATTCTTTCCGGACTTTCCGCCAATATCCGCAAAGTATTTTCTGCTTTTTCAGCGGAATGTATCCTTTCCTTTCCACAGCCTGCTTTCTGCTATATCCACTACAGTGCTGATCCGACACTTGCTGCAGGGCAGATTGTTTTATCCAAAACCTTTGACAACGGAATGTGCTTGAACGGTGAGCAGATAATCTGTGCCGATGCTGTGATCCTGCCGCCGCTGAAAGATGCCCTGCGCCGCACCGGCGGTTATTTTGCATCCCCGGAAGAAATTGTCCGCCTCACTGCGATTCTTGCCAACCTTTCGGACAATACAGTTAATCCTTCTGTTATCGGACAATCTGCGCAGGCACTGGCTGATCTGGCCGGTATTGTCATTCCTGAAGTCACCCGCCTCATTATTCTTGAAATCGAACCGGATAATGCTTCCCACCCACTTCTTCTGCCCTTTTTGTGCCCGGTTCTTGTACTAATATCGGTGAATGATTATGAACAGGCAGCCGACAAAATTCGTCTTTTATCCACAAAAAGTGCATCTTTTTCCACTGACTTCCCTTTTTCCGACACCCGCCCCCTGCCGACACATCATTATCTTGCGCTTTATGCCGCCGACAATGCACCGATTTCATTTTTATCCTATGCACTTCCGGATTTTTCCATAATTGAAAATGCTCCGGCTGCTTCTGTATCCATGATCCAGCAATATATGGATATCTATGGCCATCTTCTTCCTTCTTCAGCCATTCCTCAGCTTTTTTCCATCCGCCGCTGCCATTCGACAATGATCGAAACCGCCCGCTGCTTTTCTTTTCCTGCAGAAATTTATTATGGACAAAATCCCCTTGAACAACTGAAACTTTATGAACATGAAGACCATCTTCTCTTTCTGCAGTGTCCTGCATTTTCAGAATCTGCCGTTCAGACTGTCATAAAAAGGATACAGCAAAAATACCCCTTTATTCAGTATGAATGCCTAAAGCTTGCGCCCGATGATTCACAGATCACCGACTTTCTCTGCCAGCACTCGCTTTTTCCTGAACTGCCTGCTGCACCGGATTGTCTCATTGTCATCGGTGACAGCACCGCTGTCCATATTGCCAAAATGCTCATGACCCGTTATCAGCAATCCGCAAGTTCTTCCCTCCCACGCCTGATCATCATGACTTCGGATGCCGGATGCCATGCGGCGCTTCTGCCTTTTTATCCACACTATGACAGCTGCAGCAACCGATTGACAGATATGTCCTGCCGGCTTTCCTATTTTACATTGATTGCTGACAGCCATTTTTCCTTTTTTCGAAGCCACAAACATCTGATCAGTACCTGCATGGCTGCTATGGCCGATGCTTTTGATTCTCTCTTATTCGTCGGCGGAGATGATATTTCCGATGCTATGGCTTTCCGTTCCA
>NZ_JBBMEK010000350.1:0-2806 GCF_040096555.1 Coprococcus intestinihominis
TTTATTCATGTCGTCACAAATCCCCTTCATTATAAATAATAATATGCCATTCGAACGTATGCCGTCCAGTACTGACTTTCTACTTAGCAAGCAGGCACTGTCCGACACACACAAACACATTTTATCATTTTAGAGGATTAAAGTCCATAGTTATTTATAAAAATATTATTAAATTTTAAAGATTTCCGCCTGATTCCATTTCCAATCTTCTGTCCGCGGTACAAGGATTTTTGTCCGCATGCCAACGATTCAGGCGATACTGCGACGGCGTACAGCCCTCCACCTTTTTGAAGACATAACAGAAATATTCCATTTTCTCAAATCCGCAATGTCCTGCAATCTCCTGAACCTTCATCTCTGTTGTTGTCAGGAACAGCCGTGCATAATGCATGCGCACTTCATTGACAAACGTCATAGGGGCCATGCCAAAATGTTGTTTAAATGCTCTGGAAAAATAGCTGACGCTTGTCCCATAAAGTTGTGACAAACTGTTCAGATCCAATGGCTCTGCGTAATGTTCCTGAATATATTCATAAATTGTGTTCAGATCCAGACTCCGGTAATCCGTCCCTCTTGTATCATGTATCGTCAAAAACAAAGACTGCAGCATAACGGATGCTCTGAAATACTCCCCGGCTTCCCAAGTCTGAATCATGCTGTCCAGTTCCGCCGCCAGAACATTTCCGCTGACATTAAAGCGTTCCCCATCCTGAATATGGAGATATTGGAGCATTCCCGGAACACCCTCGCCATCAAACTGTATGATCATGATCCAGCATTCATCCCCTTTCAATGCCTTGCCGATGGCCATCTTGCCTTTTTCAATAAAAATGGCATCGCCCTTCCTGAGAATCGTCTGCTGACCGCTTTCTTCAATGTGGATTTTACCACTGCGCACTATGACAATAGTATAACAATCAAAAACAAGCCTTGTCTGCTGCTCATGGTTCTCAGTTTTACGCATAATGTTATCAATATATACACTTAATATCCTATAATTGTCAGTCTTGTCTGTCAATTTCGCATTTTTCATCTCTTTTTGCACCTATACTAGTTCAAAATTTCTATAATATAATATATTTTTAGAGTTTCAATTTGTTTAGAAAAGTTTTATAATAATATCAGATTGTTTGGAAAATACCAAAGAGCACAATTCAAATTAAAGGGAGGAGTTTTTTATGCTCAAGAAAATTTCTAATGGTTGTGTACATATCGTACAGAGATACTTGCCTGATCCATTTATCTTCTGTATCTTATTAACAATCGTCGTATTCATCGCAGCAATTCCTGCTGCAGGCGCTACACCACTTCAGGTTGTAGGCTTCTGGGGCACGAGCATCTGGAGTCTGTTAGCATTCTCAATGCAGATGGCTCTCGTACTCGTACTTGGTACAGCTATGGCTACTGCACCTCCTGTCAAGAGACTCCTTGACAAGATTGCAGGCGTTGCTAAGACACCTTTCTCAGCTATCGTTCTTGTAACTGTAGTTGGTACTGTTGCATCATGGTTAAACTGGGGCTTCGGTCTGGTTGTTGGTGCTCTTCTTGCAAAATCTATTGCCAAGAAGGTTAAAGGCGTTGACTACCGTCTGTTGATCGCTTCTGCATACTCAGGCTTCGTTGTATGGCATGCTGGTCTGTCAGGTTCTATTCCTCTGACAATCACAGAAGTTACAGAAGCTGTTACAGCTGCTACAGGTGGTGCTCTGACAGAATCCATCGGTATGGACAGAACAGTTCTTTCTCCATGGAACTTAATTGCCTGCCTGATTATCCTGATTCTTATGCCTTTACTGAATGCTAAGATGCATCCGGCAGCAGATGAAGTTGTTACAGTTGATCCTAAGTTACTTGTTGAAGAAGAAGTCACAGTTAGAAAAGCTTCTACTCCAGCTGAAAAACTTGAAGATTGCAAACCATTATCATGGCTCGTTGTTATCATCGGTGTTGTTTACCTTGTTCAGTATTTCGCAGCAGCAGGCAATCCTCTGAACGCACTGAACCTGAACATCGTTAACCTGATCTTCCTTGTACTCGGTGTTTTACTGAATGGTACACCTCTGAACTACGTTAAGGCTGTTAATGACGCTGTTAAGGGCGCCGGCGGTATCGTTCTTCAGTTCCCATTCTACGCTGGTATCATGGGTATCATGACAGGTACAGTTACAGAAGGCGGTCCTTCACTTGCCGGTGTTATCAGTAACTTCTTCGTTGCTATTTCCAATAACATCACATTCCCTCTGTTCACATTCCTGAGCGCCGGTATCGTTAACTTCTTCGTACCATCAGGCGGCGGCCAGTGGGCAGTACAGGCTCCTATCGTATTACCTGCAACTGTTAAAATGGGTCTTGACCCTGCAATTTCCTGTATGGCTATTGCCTGGGGCGATGCTTGGACAAACCTTCTTCAGCCATTCTGGGCTCTGCCAGCTCTTGGTATCGCAGGTCTTGGCGCAAGAGATATCATGGGATTCTGTGTTGTTGACCTTATCTTATCAGGTATCATCGTTTGTGCAACATTCGTTGTTGTCGGTTTGATCTAATCTGAACAGAATTTCATCAACAATTAAAAATTGATTTTTTAACAGTGCAGCTTTTAGCTGCACTGTTTTTTTTCAGAGCCAGATATCATTTTACATCACTTATGTCCGACTCTGAACAACTACTCTGCCTTCATACGCTTATGAATTTCTTCTCTGATCCGCTTCTCCACTTCCAATGCAATCTCCGTTGTCTTCATACCGGCATATTCCTCATAATACATCGGTTTCATATAATGGATCTGCACAGTTACAGGCTCTGTGGT
>NZ_JBBMEK010000351.1:0-2772 GCF_040096555.1 Coprococcus intestinihominis
ATGTATGAACGCTATGGCTACTATAAGGACGATATCAAATCTATCTCCTTATCCGGTATCGAAGGCCTTGCCAAGATCCAGTCTATTCTTGAAGCACTGCGCCAGAATCCACCGGCAGAAATCGGCGGTTATAAGGTTGTATCCAGAAGAGATTACAAGAAGGATGAGATTGTTGATCTGGCCACAGGTGAGACAAAGCCGACAGGTCTTCCGTCATCCAATGTTCTGTACTATGACATGACAGATGATGCATGGTTATGCGTCAGACCATCCGGTACAGAGCCGAAGATCAAATTCTATTATGGTATAAAGGGAACTTCCCTGGCAGATGCTGATGAGAAGTCAGAAGCACTCGGTAAAGCCGTACTGGCCATGATCGACAAAATGATGTAAAAGAACGCGCGATTCAGAACTTAAAGAAGGGATTCAAAAAAGTTATTCCGCACAGGAATAAGCTTTTTTGAATCCCTTTTCGTAGTTTTTGATTTCGCGCGTTTCAGTTTGTTAATTTATAAAAACTTCTGAACCGCATTCGTAGGTTTATTGCTGCGTGTCTGTCTCAGGCCATGGCAGGAGTGTATTCTGAATTGCTGTCAGAGTATCTTCGGAAATGGTATATAGGCCGTCACTATTCTTTTCTAAGGGGATATCCAATGTTGTGGCTTCACCAAAGGTCATGTCTGCCAGATGACTTTCAAGGATGGTCAGTATCCCATCAAGATAAGTGTCGTAGTAGGCTTCTTCTGTCAGGTCGGCATAGGAGAAGTCGGCGTTTTTTTCATTAAAAGAATGAACATAGACCTGAATGGCATCGTAATTGTCCTTCAGGATATTCAGCGGCCGGATGGACAACTGCACAGTCTGGGGACTGCCGTCTGAAGCGGGTGTTTCAGCGGTTACCTCATAGCTGGCATTAGCATAGAGCTGGTTCAGCAGAGCGATGATCCGGTCTGTGGTTTCTTCGGATGGCGTGCCGGCGCCAAAAGCTGTCATAAAAGCTTCCGCAGAGGATGTAAGCCATTGATCACGGTAAAGAGAAACATCCGAGCGGGAGACGCCGGTAAAATCCATATAGGATGTATAGTTACCTTTGTACAGGGTATCCATGATCGAAGTCACGTAGCCGCTACTGTCAAAATTGTGCCCGCATCCTGTCAGCATCACAACCAGCAGAAGCAGACAGGGCAGAGAATATTTGAATTTCATAAACAACCTCCTTTATCATGCAACACTGCTCATTTTATCATAATTTTATGGGTGATGTGAATAAAATACCATCAATTTACATAAACTTGTCAATATAAGATAGTCTGACAGGCGTATCGGAGGGAAACATGGCGGGAAAAGTATGGAAGATAAGTATATGTATGATGCTGACGGTTTTATTATGTGCATGTACGGGAAATGACATGATGGAAAAAAAGGTGCGGGATTTGGATTTTACAGTTGTGAGTACAGAGGATATCAGTGAGGAACTGAAGTCACATATTGATGAGCGAAAGGAAGAAACCTTTACACTGATTTACAGAGATGGTGAGAATATGTATCTGATTGTCGGATATGGCAGTCAGGAAGGCGGCGGTTACAGCATTAGAGTCAATGATCTGTATCTGGGAGAGCAGTCAGTCTGTGTCAGTACATCTTTGGAAGGCCCGGGATCCGGCAAAAACACGGAGAGTGAGATCGGAGCGGGAACTGTATCGTATCCGTACATTGTGATTAAGCTGGAGACATTGGATGCTCCCGTCATTTTTGACATATAGAGGCCGGGATATATAGGGAAAATGCTGTCGAATTTTGCGTATACGATGAAATTATGAAGAATAAAGTACTAAAAAAATCGTGAAAATCTACAAAATAAACACGCATATTGAGAAAAATAAGTCTTTTTACTGTGCAAATTGACTTTTGATGAAAAAAGAGTTAAAATTATTACAGGAGTTTTATACATTATTACCAAACGGTAGTGAAAGTCCTTTGAAAGAGGTGAACGGATTTGCAGCAGAAAGATATTATGAACGTCAGGAGAGCAGTAGATGCGAATATCGGACGCAGAGTACGTGTGAGAGCGAATAAAGGCCGTCATAAATACTCAGTTGCCGAAGGTGTGATACAGGAGAGCTATCCAAGCATATTTACGGTAAGAATCAATGCAGATGAAGATAACGCTGAGAGAGTGGTATCGTATAGCTATACAGATGTTCTGACCCGGGATGTGCAGCTGGTTATTTGCAAGTAATCCGCAGATTTCATATATAACGCATAAATCCTTTCTTACAGGCATATCAATAGGATATGGATGTGAGGAGGGATTTTTTATGTTGACAGATACACAGATGCTGCAGGCGATGCATTTCAGATCCTCAGTGGCTTTACAGGTGACACTGGATCAGGATTATAACGTGCCGGATAATAAATCGGACATTGAAAAAGTGATTGTGGAGAACGGCGAAATACAGATACAGAATATAAAGACGATGCCGGACAAAATGATTTTAAAAGGCAGTCTGTTCTGGAGAATGGCTTATTTAAAAGATCGCCAGAATTGTACACTGGATCATATGGAAGGTGAACTGCCGTTTGAAGAAGTTGTCAATATGGACGGTTTGACAGAAGAAGCGAGAATACGGGTGGATTGTGAAATGGAAGATCTGAGAGTGACCATGATCCACAGCAGGAAAGTCAGTGTCAGATCCGTTGTCAATGTAAAGGTCCATGCGTCTGCGGTGGAAGAGATACCTGTTGTCAGTGAAATATCGGATACAGAGAAAC
>NZ_JBBMEK010000352.1:0-2678 GCF_040096555.1 Coprococcus intestinihominis
AATGATCAGATCAATTGCTTTGCAATGATCTTCTACATACAGCCAGTCGCGGACGTTCAATCCCTCGCCGTAAACCGGCAATGACTTATCAGCCAGTGCATTGGCAATCATCAGTGGAATCAGTTTTTCAGGAAAATGATATGGACCATAATTATTGGAGCAACGGCTGATAGTCACAGGCAGTCCATAGGTTCTGTGATAAGCCAAAACAAGCAAGTCTGCACCGGCTTTGGAGCTGCTGTACGGAGAACTGGTATGGATAGGTGTTTCTTCTGTAAAGAAAAGATCCGGTCTGTCTAAGGGCAGATCGCCATATACTTCATCTGTAGATACCTGATGATAACGCTGAATACCGTATTTGCGGCAGGTATCCATCAGAACAGCCGTACCGATGATATTGGTCTGAAGAAAAATCTCCGGGTTCTCAATAGAACGATCCACATGAGACTCTGCTGCAAAATTGACCACCATATCTGGATGTTCTTCTTCAAACAACTGATTCACTGCATCTCTGTCACAGATATCTGCTTTCACGAAACGGAAATTCGGGTTATCCATCACCGGTGCCAATGTGGATAAATTACCTGCATATGTCAGTTTGTCCAAACAGATAATACGATAATCCGGATATTTTTTTAACATGTGAAATACAAAATTGCTGCCAATAAAGCCGGCGCCGCCGGTAACGATAATATTCATAATTTCAATACTCCTCTATACACATTAACTATCTATTTGCTGAATTAATACAGATGTTCCTGATATTTACCATCCATAACATCCTTCAGATACTGTCCGTACTGGTTCTTTTTCATCACTTCGTAAACTTCCATCAAATCATCTTTACTGATCCATCCGTTCAGATAGGCAATCTCCTCAAGACATGCAATCTTTCTGTGCTGATGCTGTTCCACAGTCTTGACGAAATTTGTTGCATCCACCAGACTCTCATGGGTTCCTGTATCCAACCATGTAAATCCCTGTCCCAACAGCTCTACATTCAGCGATCCGTCCTCCAGATAAATACGGTTCAAATCTGTAATCTCCAGCTCCCCGCGGGCTGATGGTTTCAGTCCCTTTGCGAATTCAACAACACGATTATCATAGAAATAAAGACCTGTCACACAGTAATTACTCTTCGGATGTTCCGGTTTCTCTTCAATGGAAACAGCCTTTCCATTCTTATCAAACTCCACAATGCCAAAACGTTCCGGATCATCCACATAATAACCAAATACTGTAGCGCCTTTGCCATTCTCAGCCTTATGAACGGCTGCCTCCAGGCGTTTCTTCAGCCCATGTCCCGCAAAGATATTGTCTCCCAGCACCATGGCAACCGAATCATCGCCGATAAAATCTGCGCCGATAATAAAAGCCTGCGCCAGTCCATCCGGAGACGGCTGAACAGCATAGGTCAGATTCACACCGAACTGATGACCATCTCCCAACAGATTCTCAAATCGCGGTGTATCCTGGGGCGTAGAAATAATCAGAATATCCCTGATTCCGGCGTTCATCAGAACCGACATTGGATAATAGATCATTGGTTTGTCATAAATCGGCAGCAGCTGCTTGGATGTCACCTTTGTCAATGGGTATAAGCGGGTACCTGAACCACCTGCAAGAATAATTCCTTTCATAAAGCCATTCCTCGTTTCTTAAAAATCATTTTCCATTCAATGGTTGTTTCATCTGCTACATAGAGCCGTCCTTTTTCAAAACAACCGCAACTGTCTTGAGCAGAATTTTGATATCCATTCCCACATTCCAGTTGTCAATATATTCCGTATCAAGACGTACCACTTCTTCAAAATCTGTGATATCACTTCGTCCGCTGACCTGCCACAGGCCGGTAATTCCCGGTTTAATGGCTAATCGTGCGAAATGATGCGGTTCATACAATTCTGTCTCTGATACTAACGGCGGTCTTGTCCCCACAATCGACATATCGCCTTTTAACACGTTGAAAAACTGCGGAAACTCATCCAGGCTGGTTCGTCGTATGAAATCACCAATGCCGGTCTTCTTCGTGCCATCCGGAAGAATCCTGTTGCCGATCACACGGGGATCGAAATCCATCTTAAACATCTTGCCGTCCCCGAGCTTGTTGTCCTTCATCAGCTCCGCCTTCCGTGCTTCTGCATCCATATACATACTTCGGAATTTGTACATCTTGAATGTTTTGCCGTTCTTGCCCACACGTTCCTGAGCAAAGAAAACAGGCCCCGGTGAACTGATATATATGGCCGGTGCCACAAAGATAAAAATAATAGCTGTCAGCAGGCATCCCACAAGGCCTCCAAAGATATCGATCACACGCTTGACCAATAACTGACGTGTAGACGCATAATTCATCGTTGTCGTCAGTACTGTATATGGGCCAATCTGCTCCACGAACTGCTTCTTTCCCGACATATTTAATGTCTTAGCCAGATTCAAATGCACCGTTACACCTGTTTCCGTCAGCTGATCAATCAACTTCTTCGGATATGGCTGACTGTCTGAAATCACGATCAGGACCTCATCCACCCAGTTCTGACAGACATAATCCACCGCTGTCAATGCATCTGCCACTACATCCACACCATTGATTGTCTGCCCAACTGCCTCTGTATCAATCACTGCCATACCGGCCATCCTGTATCTGGCATAATTATTCTTCAACATGCGGTCTACAA
>NZ_JBBMEK010000353.1:0-2645 GCF_040096555.1 Coprococcus intestinihominis
ACATGATAGCTTCTGCCATCGTTATACACATCACTCGGTGCAGTGCGTTCGGTAAAGACATAGCCAAGTGCATTCTGTTTCAGAATAATAGAAGAATCGATAGCAGGTTGACCAGATGTGACAATTGCTCCCTTTGCATCATAAATCAGCTTCGAAGCATAACCCTCGTCAGTAATACTCTTCCATACAAGGTATCCTTTTTCATTTGTCACTGCCACGCCCAGCTGCTTGATTGTTTCTGTGCTGTTTCCGGAACTTCCGGTTACACTTACCACCTCACTTACGGTAAATTCTACATCTTTTATCGCTTTCCAGCTTTTTCCATCATAACTTGCCACTACCTTTTGCAGATCTACCGGCGCAATGATGGTTTCATCTACCATTGTCAGGACATTGTCTTGCAGGTTGGTCGTTTTCTTCCACTCATTTCCGTCTATACTTGTCGGTGTTCCGGTGCCAGTCCATACATACAGCTGAGATACCATCGTAGAATCTTTTGTAGTTGTTCCTGACAATTTAAAGTACAGATTCTCCGCTTTCAGATACCCGATCGGTGCTTTCGCCTCATGCAATGTATAAATGGTATTTTCTTTCAGCGTTCCCTCCGGAAGTGACGCATTGCCATCAGCGGCTGCCCCTTCCGGAAGTATCCAGTTCCAACTGCTCTGGTTGTTTCCCAGAGTGGCTTTTTTCTTGTCGGCAGCTGTTGTATCTGTTCCTTCATAGATCTCCAACGTGGCCCCGGATAATGCTTCGCCGTTCAACGACTTCTGATCACCAGTTTTCTGTTGTAAACCGTTTCTGGTTTCGATATCGTTTTTCTTGGCAATCGTAAGCTTTGTCTTTTCATTCCGGACTTTTAGATTCAGTGCGATATGTTCTTTATTGTATGTACCTCCTTCCGAGATTTCAGGATCCTGTTTTAGGGCAAGTCCGGAATCCGAATACCTAACCTCTTTGATCTTGTTGTCTGAATCGACCTTAAACGTCACCAGCGTAATTGGCTGATTGTTCTCTGTCCGGGTCATATAGCCGTCCGGTGCTTTTGTTTCCTTCAGCGTGTATGTACCCTTTTTGGAAATATCCGGTTTTACTTTGTTTCCAGCGCTGTCTGTTTTGATTTCAGTACCGCTATCGTCCAGCAGATAAAGCACGCCATCCTCGGCTGTCATACAGTTCCAGCTCATGGTACCTGCAGAGCCCGGTTGTGATTGTGTGATGGACGTATAACTTAAGCTGAATTTTCCTCCGGCAAGTTTTATCTCTTTATCCTTGCTGTCTACTTTCACCAGTTCCAGTGTTTTCGGAATGTCTGTTACCGGAGTATTGGTTACAATCGCTGTTGTTCCATCCGTGCCGGCGGTCACATCTATACGGCCTGTCGTCTTATAAGTCACCTTTGCATACGCTTCGTAATCAATATTTGTAATCTCATTCGATCCTGTATCTGACTCTGGTGACTTTGGCGTAATAGCAAAGTACAGATTCTCCATCAAACGATACTGATCTGATGCGCCTCGTTCCACTTCTTCAAAGTAATAGCTTCCAACATCAAGACCATTTTTTAATGCCGAGCCAGTGATTCGGTTCGTGATTGCAGGATTACAAACTTTCAGATCTATCTTTCCGCTGGCATCCGTTGTCAGGTAAACTCCATCTGCCAGAACCGGCTTTACATTCGTCGGTTTTCCATCTTGATCTGTTCCATCATACTTGTACAACTTGAAGGAAATATTGGCAATTGGCTTCTTTGTCCCAGAATCCGTCTTTTCCAGCTTCTCCAGTGTTACGTTTTTCAGATGTCTTGCGACATCTCGCATGACGATCCGGTTTTCGTCTGCATCCGGCTTGTAATAGTTCTGATAATCTGTTCCGTCTGCGCTTAATGGATTCTCCTTTTGTATCGTGTCCGGCTTACTTCCGTTTTCTTTCACTGTAATCGTACCATCTGCATTCATCGTAAACGTAATCTCTTTGGCAACGATATAATTTGCATGAACACTGCCTGCCGGTTCGGACAGGGTATAGGTTTTTCCTGCATCCAATAGTCCTGTCAGCGTCCACGCACCGGTACCGGTATCATAGGTCACGCCTTCGATTTGGGTTGTTCCGTCCGTCTTTGTCGCTGCTAAGTTTTCTTTTTGATTCAGCCGAATCGTTTTTTCCCCGGATGGGAATGTAAGCTCAGAATCTACAGCTTTCAATTCCAGATAACCAGTGTCACTTAACGGAACCTTTCTTCCATACTGATCCATCTTATAAAGTGTGACTTTGTTTGGCTCATTGCTCCATTCGTAGTCGGCCACTGCTGAATCTGTATTCTCAGTTTGCAGTGAAATTTTCGCCCTATTAGACGGATATATGCCGGTAAGATCTTCCTCCATTACTGTCTGGTCAATCTTTGCAATGACTGCTTTTCGAACCTGTGTATCCAACTTATAACCGGCCGGTGCTGTCAGCTCCTTGATGTAGTAGGTGCCGGAAAGAAGGGTGAAGGGATAGCTGTCGTATGTCGTACCGGATTCGTAAGCGCGAAGATACGGCACGTCATTTGCATCTTTTACTTGGTCAAGCGTTGTGTTGTCCTTCGCCTTATTTGTCAGAACCATTGTGGTCTTATCCGTTGAACCTGCTACTACAGATGC
>NZ_JBBMEK010000354.1:0-2638 GCF_040096555.1 Coprococcus intestinihominis
ATGTCAAAACTATATACCACATTACCAATTTCATCCAGCCAGTTAGTATCAATATAATATCTGCCGCACATATTGGTTACTTTCCCTTTCGTTTATTTATGTTCTCTCATTATTCAAGATCAGCGTAAGTACTTCTGTTACAAATTTATTTTACAGTCTACAATTTTACAATCCTGACAAAGTTCTCATAACCAAATCCACATCTTTATTTTCAAGTTCTTGAATAATATGCAGATAAGTTTTCTGGGTCGTTGTCATGCTGGCATGTCCCAATCTCCGGGCCACACTGGCTATTGACACCCCGGCAAACAAAAGCAATGAAGCATGGGTATGTCTGAGACCATGAATAGAAATCTCAGATATACCACACGCTTTGCAATGCCTTGTTAATACATCATTCACTGTTGAATTGTAAATCTTTGCTTCACCAACAAAAATCGGTTCATCTGTCGGCAAATTCTTCGTAAGCTCTGAAAATTTTACAACAATCTGCCAGTCAATCTGAATCTTTCTGACCGAGGATTTGTTCTTTGTCGGCAGAAAACCGCCCTCACCTTTATAATCCCAGGTTTTGCTGATGGATAATGTCTGTCTGGCAAAATCAAAATCTCCGGGTGTAATGGCAAGTGCTTCCGAAAATCGCATACCAGTCTTTGCTACAAGCAAAATAAACCAGTCCCAATTCACTTCTTCCTTTATGTCTAAATCTGCAATCAGTGTATGTAACTCAAACTGGTTTAAATATTTAATCTTTTTTGCCCGAGGAGACTTGCCTTTAATAATGGCCTTTCTGGTTGGATCACGCTCAATCATCCCTTCATCAACCGCATCCAGAATTGCACCCTTTAGCTGATGATGAAAATCCAGCGTAGTCTGTCTCTCATGTTCCTTTGCATAATCATTCAGCAGCTTCTGATAGGCTGTTCTGGTAAGCTCTGACACTTTCAAATTCGGTGCTAATTTCTGTACCCATTTCTGTGTCATTAGATATTTTGCCATTGTAGCATCCCGAATTGCCCCTCTTTTATAAACTTCAATCCACTGCTGATAATAATCATAAAAAAGCTGTTCCTTGTTCGTATCATTTTGCATAAGTCCTCTTCCTTTCTCAAAATAACTTACGCTGATACAAACAATTAATCATCATTGCAGCGTATTATGCAATACGCATTAATGGTTTTACTTCCTCTTTCAGAATCTTTTTCAATTCTGCAATACATTGTGTATAGTATTTGAACTTTGGCAAAGCTTTTTCCTGAGCCGACTTATAGCTTGCATAATCAATCGTTGCTTTAATGACACTCTCATTTGGTATTTCATCATTTCTAAAATGCATCGCTGCATACATGACATCGTCCTTTGATGCATACCATCGAATGCAAAACTCAGAAATTACTTGATCAATACAATCCTGTTTCATATTTTCTACAATATTCAAAATGGATTTGCCTCTGTATTTGGTATCATCTTTCTCAATATCTGTCACCAAATTTGTCATAATATCTGCTACTTTGGCATTATCTTTACGTAACTCATCCACATACTGTTTCACTTCATCAATCTTCTTCTGACGTTCCTCCGGTGTGATATCTTCTTCATCTTCTGAAGGTGTTACAATATTCTGGATCAAATTGATGATATATTCGTAATCGATTTTTATGTTGCTGTAGGCCATCAGCTCATAATCCGGATCAACTTCTACAGGTGGATCCCCATGTTCGCCACCGTCGCCACCTGTTCCAGGTTTAAGCTCTTCCATGACATTCTGGTACCAACCGGCATAATCTTCATATTCCTTTTCAGTAATGCCGTATGTTTCCAACATACTGTCTTCGTATTTTGTGAAGGATTTCAGCTGTGCAAATAATCTATCAAAGGTCTGAAACATTTTTGCAAATACTCTTTTCTCTTTTTCAGACATATTTGCAACAGCGTTTGGTGTTTCAGCAGAAATTCTCAGTGCAGCCAGAGCTTTTCCAAATGCCGATTTTACCTCATCCCAATCTGCTACAAGTGCTGACGCTGTACTTCCTGCAGAATACAATTTCACTGCATTATCTACACTTTGCTTAAACAAAACCGGTGCCTGGGTAGTAACAATCTGACCGTACGCTTTATTTTTATCGAAAATACGATTTGTCCTCGAAAAGGCCTGTATCAGATCATGAGGCCCCATCGGCTGTCTGTCAATAAAAATTGTTGACAAACATGGTGCATCAAACCCTGTCAGCAAACGGTCAACGACAATCACCAAATCCAGCTGTTCATTTCTGCTCTTGAATTTTGCATCTTTCCTCGCCAATCGTTTATTTAAGTTAGCATTATAACTCTGAATTTGTGAAAGATCATATTTTGTACCAAACATTCGATTGTAATCATCCAACGATTTTTGCATCTTTTGCTGATTGACATGAGAACCTTCTTCATTTTCCGTTACCGAATAGGTAATGGCAAACTTTGGAAAATCCGGAAGCACCTGCCTTACTTTTTCGTCGATTTTTAACTCTGTCTCACCATTCTTTACTTTTGTCAGCAGTTCATAATATTTTTGTGCCCGTTCAATAGAACTGGTTGTCAATAATCCTTCATAAGTCTGCCCTTTACCATTCTGAAAACCAAGCTTATAATAAGATTTATT
>NZ_JBBMEK010000355.1:0-2622 GCF_040096555.1 Coprococcus intestinihominis
AGTTTCCAAATCGCAATGGTTATCCAGCGTAAATCCAAGAATTTTTTCGTCCTGGCATAAAAGAGCATATTCTTTCGGATACAGTTCCCTGATTCCTGCAAATAATCGGGGAGTAGAAAAAATACACATTGCACAACTACAGCGGTTCCAACCTGCCCGGTAACAAGGATGTGGGTTTACTTTATGCCGCTTCAGCACTTCCCAAATATCTCTTTCACTGTAATCAATAACCGGACGCCATTGGTGTACAGTACGGTGGTGTTTGTAAACTGCATTGGTACGGTGAATTTCTATTTCATTATATTTGCTTCTCCCTACGGATTCACCACGTCTTTCCCCCGATACAATTAATAATTTTATATCCTTTCGTGTCTTTGTTAAATTAGCAGCCACACTGTTCATGTTTCGCAAAACGGTATCCGCTACCATGATTTTTAGATAAGCAGAACACCAACGCCGGCTCAAATCTCCACTTTTCATTGGAAATTTCATTCGATAACCAAATTCCGCCAGTTTATTTTCCATTTCTGATATTGCTGCCGCTTTTAACTTTTGACATTCCATATACTTTTTTGACGGAGGACATTGATAAATTTCCCCTGTCTCTGGATCTACCCATTCAATTAATTCTGATGTCCCAATACGATACAGTTCTCCGAAAAATCCGTTTTTCCTCCAGGATACCCGAAGTGGAATCTGTTCTGCTTCTGCAAATGAGCGTATATAATTTGCAGTACATCTCCAATCCATAGTTCGTGAAGGGTGTCCACCGTCTATATCATGATGCCAAAACTCGATTTTGGATTTTGGTACGCCTAACTCCAATAGCTTGTAATAACAGGCAATGCTGTCCTTACCACCAGATATTAAAACTATAACCAAATCATACATTTCCAAAGGCAGTAATTCTTCAAGATAGATCTTTTTCATATACTCTGTGTCTTTTCTTCCAGAAACCCTTGGACAAATTCTTTTACCCATTCCATAGATCGGAATATCCGATTTTCCATATATAACCGGAGTCTCTTTGGTACAATCAGCATCCCGAATGAAATCCGGCTGGAACAGAGTAAGCTGACCGTTTGACTGCTGAAAATATCCTTCCGTTTTCTTCAATACTATCCACCTCATTTTAAAATCCTATTTCAAACATTCTTTTTCTACCAAAAGCGCTGTTTTCCTTTGCCCTGAAAAATATGATTTTCCATTGTAAATCCAAGTACTCCCACGTGGTGCAGTCATTGAACCGGTAATCTTTCTCCAGCCTGTAGGCATTGCTGTATATAGTTCTACATCTGTTCTTATTGCAAATTCTATAATCCTGTCAAATTCTCCCATCCTTTCCTCCCTTGCGTTTCCACCTTTGCTACTTTGCGTAAAAAGGAAAGAATTTTATCTTTCCTTTTTACGTCTCATCATATTTCCGTAGCTTTATGTATGCTGACAGTTTTTCTTATATCCTTTTAGGTACAGGTTATAATCATTCTCCCTTGTTATAAATCTAATCCAGTAGTCTGCTGTGCGGCCATTCATAAAAAAATTATACTCATTTTCACCCACATGCGAAGATGGATGTCCCTTACAAAATTCTCTTAATATTTCCAGATTATAAAACTGTGTCACCAGACAGCGATAAATGTCCTGTGATTCCCGGTTAAATGCTTTCGTCCAAAGCTCACCTCTACAAGGAAAATAGTTACCATGCCATCCGTCTTCATTCCAGTATGCACGAATATGTCCTATTTGGGCGTCCGGATGTTTCCCTGACTGTAAAGAATCCGGTGCTTCTGAGTAATGCTCAAACACATCACGAAAATTGCAGGTTTCCATCAGCTCAAACAACATACTTTCCTTTTTACTCATATAACCCCTTCTTTCTATGCGGCATTTTCCTCCGTCATTTGTGTATCACATTCCGGACAACTATATAAAATTCCATGTTCTGTAATTTGCTCGCAAAGCTCTTTATCACCAATCATATGCCATAACAGATTGTCCAAAATGCCTTTCAAAATCACATTTTCACCACTCTTACCAGATACGTTTCCGTATCGCAACATTAACTCCTGAAACAGCATCTCGTAAGAAAGCTTTCCGGTCTTAGAATTTTTGACAGCACTATGGATTACCTGTCGCATATTTTTCCTTTCTTTCCACAGTTTCTGAAGCTGCTCTTTTCCTGTCATATCTACTTTATTATTCATGGTCCTCCTTTTCCAATTACGCTGCATGTTCAATGGTATCCGGCATTTCCATAAGATCTGCTTCCAATACATCTGCCAGATATTTTCCCTGAAACAACCCGCCATTGATTTTTACTTTCTTTTTGCGCATCTCAGCATAAGATTCTATGCGAAGCTGCCTGCTCTTGTCTGCCAGTTTTTTATCACTTGCTGTAATCCTTTTCTGTATTTCTCTCTGCCACTCTTTTAAGAATTCAGACGCCTCTTCAATATCCTTATTCTGCCTGTCATATTCTGTCCGTTTCTGTCGTATTACTCCGCCCGGCTCTACTTCTAATGTATAATACGGTTTGTCCGGCTGTTCTGTCTTACGCAGAAACAAAATATAAGTTTCCTGCTCATTGATGCGTTCCAGATACTCTGTTTTCTTATCTATGCA
>NZ_JBBMEK010000356.1:0-2592 GCF_040096555.1 Coprococcus intestinihominis
ATCGCTATCACAAATCTTCCACCGAGAGCGATGATGGGCATTGACTCTTGCGGTATGCTCCTCAGTGCTATTCATGAGGAAGAGGGCGAAGAAAAACTTCATCTTCTGATGGTAGATGACCACATTCCGGCAGGTGCAAAGCTCTATTAAGATGATGTAAAGATGTACCGTTTTACCAAATAGACGGGACGTACTTCATTTGATAAAAAACTAAAAAAACAGCGATTTACATCAAACTTACATCAATTGATGCAGAAATCGGTGCAAGCAAGAAAAAATCGCATAATTAGTACAAAGAGTGGGCAATTCCAATCGGGATTGCCCATTTTTAAAACAAACAGAAATACAAATCGGAAGTTTTAAAGGAGGAATACCATGGGATTATTTGGTAAAAGCAAAAAAGAACGAGAAACAGAATACATGAGCAGATTAGATGTTCCATCGTGTTTAAAAGAAGATTTTGAATTGATTATTGATGATATATTTACAATTATGGGAGTTGGAACAGTTGCCACAGGAAACATATTAACAGGGATGTGCAGAGAAGGGGAAAATGCATGTATTTATAAAGCAAATGGAGATATCTTAGAAACCAGAATTACTACTGTCGATGTACATACAAAAGAACGAAAAGCAAATGGTTGTGGATATAAAACAGAGCATGTTGGACTTGGGTTACGAGGAATTTCCAAGGAACAATTAGAAAAGGGTGATAAAGTACTTGTAAAGAATGCCAATATGTATGGAATGTAATTACAAATTCAAGTTTGTCAATTTGCCCTTTGAGAGAGGAGAAATCCTTTTCTCAAAGGGCTTTTTCTATTTATACGGATATTCGCAAACTACAAGATAAAGCTAAAACTTCATATACTCTAAGCACAAGGAGGTTGAGGTTTGGCTATGAATAACAGTTTAGCAGAAGTACGCCCGGAACTTGTTCCTGAGTGGTCAGAGAAGAACTTACCGCTTAAACCTGATGAGATTACTTTCGGTTCAAATAAAAAAGTATGGTGGAGAGGTGCTTGCGGTCATGAATGGCAGACAAGCGTTAAGGCTCGTTCCAATGGAGAGAAATGTCCGATATGTTCCGGTGCAAGAGTGATTGCAGGGATTAACGATTTGGCAACATTAGAGCCGCTACTGGTAAAGCAGTGGTCGAAAAAGAATAAGATAAAACCGACAGAGATTTCTATTGGTTCTCATAAGAAAGTGATATGGAGATGTAAAAAAGGACACGAGTGGGAAGCAGCCGTTAAGAGCAGAACAATAAATAAAACAGGTTGCCCGTATTGCTCCCATAATAAAGTGTTGGCAGGATTTAATGACCTTGCAACGCTTCTGCCGGATATAGCTGCCGAGTGGTCGGACAGAAATTATCCGTTACTTCCAACTCAGGTTACGGTCTTTGCAAATCGTAAGGCTTGGTGGAAGTGTAAGGATTGCGGTAGAGAATGGAACACTCTTATTTCTACCCGTTCCGGTGGGAGTAAATGCCCGTATTGCAGTGGATACATATTCCTGAAAGGTTTTAATGATTTGCAGACAGCACACCCTGAAATTGCTTCGGAATGGTCGGAGAAGAACTTGCCGTTGAAGCCTGATGAAGTAAATGCAAAGTCGAGAAAAAATGTCTGGTGGAAGTGCAGAAAATGCGGTAACGAGTGGAAATCAGTTATCAATGCCCGTGTGAAAGGGACGGTATGCCCCGTTTGTGCGGAGAGAGAAGTTCTTGCCGGATATAATGATTTGGCGACAACAGACAGTCAACTTCTCAGTGAATGGGATTATGAACAGAATAAATTGAAGCCGACAGAAGTATCACGAACTTCAGCAAAGAGAGCGTGGTGGAAATGCAGGCACGGTCATTCGTGGAGTATGAAGATAAATGAAAGAACGATATTGAAGAAAGGCTGTCGAATTTGTGAGCAGGAGTATTTATCTCTATTTCCTGCTTTGGCTGTCAGCTATTATTCTAATAGGAAAGGCTTGAAAGCAGAACTTGGTTCTGACCGATTGCTTGGAGTTCCGCTTGAATCATACATACCTTCAGAAAAGTTGGCTATTGAGTCGGAAAGCACCGACGAGAATGTAGAGATAATGAAAGCGTATATGTGTAAGCAACGAGGAATAAGACTGATTAAGCTGCCGATGAAAGGTACTGAACTGGATTATGCCGACAACTTAAAAAGAACTTTTCAAAGCGTACATATATTTATTTCTTCCAATACAGAGGAAGATGTGGAAATAATCAAAAATACATTTGAAAGATGGAGGGACAGCCAATGAGAGAGAAAACCTATCATATATACTTAAATGAAGAAGAACGAAGCCGAGTGATACAATCGCTCATCAAACTGAAGAACAATTTAGCAGCTCAGGGACGATATACCGACGCAGTAGATGATGTTCTCTGTAAAGTGCTTGGTGCAAAGAAAAAGAAATTGAAAATTGAATATATTTAGACCGTGATTTGCCGTCTGTTTCCTAACCGGAGCAGACGGCTTTTTTAATTTCCAAAATTTTTTTGAAATATTTTTGGAAAAGCGGAGATTTTGGGTGTGCATTTCATACCCCTTTGTCCAAATGAGTGAA
>NZ_JBBMEK010000357.1:0-2545 GCF_040096555.1 Coprococcus intestinihominis
ATCCTATTCCTTTCTGTATATTCATTGTGTATTGCATCATCATTCAGATTCAGCCTTCAAAATGCTCTAAACAATTATCATATTGTACTCTTTTTTTAGTTTTACGTCAACTTTCCTGCCCCGGTATTCTGTTAAAATTCTATGAACTTTCTTACAGTTCTCTTTCTGCTTCCACTTCAGAGCAGCGTCCATAATATTGACGATCACCACCTGATGCTCAGACAGTCATTCCGAATAAGTAAAATGCCGATTAATATCATCACCCCAACGATTGTATGCTTTCAATCTGTGCCAGCAGCTGCTCAAGCAATACTTCCGGCTGATCGGTCTCTCTGCGAAGCCCGGCTGCCGCCGCATGTCCGCCGCCACCAAAACTTTTCATCATCTCATTCACATTTATCCATTGTCCATCCGATCTGAAAGAACATCGCCAAATATTCGGTGCTTCCTCATACATAGAAAACCCCATCTCGATATCTTCACAATCTCTGAGCATTCCGCTGATAGGATGAATATCTTCATAGCTGATATGCAGTTTCTTCGCTTCCTGATAGGACATATAAACATATGCCACTTTGCCCTCCATCACGCGCTTCACTCTGCGAAGGATCTCTCCCTGTCTGATCAGATCATCCAATGTCTTATCCTGCATCGTCCGCATCACATAGCGATGATCGGCCCCCATTGCCAGCAATTTTGAACCCGCTGCCTCAATTTCGGCATCCGATCTTGAAAATCGGCTTGTGTCATGAAGAATACCCATATACAGATAATCTGCCCCATTCGGGTGTGGTGCCGAAGCCGCCTTTTTGAGCATTTCTTTATCTAATATTTCAAAAACGTTGTAGGCACAGGACTCCGAAACCTTTATGTCATTGATTATTCCATATCCTTCGTTAGAGGCATGATGGTCAATGATCATCGAAACCACTGCCCGCTGGTAATATTTCATGCCGATGAGCCTTTTAAGAGTTGCTGTGTCACAGACAATCACCGCATACCTTTCAGACGCCAACTTCGGACGCTCAAAAGGAGCAAAAATCTCATCCTCCATGACCTGTTTCTTCGGGCCTTTATCCAGTTTATCTGACAAAAAAGGCCATGCTGTATACTGGGGATAATTCACCTTGATATAATGTGCCAGCCCCATGACGGAACCTGCTGCATCCCCATCCGGATTCATATGTCCAAGCAGTACAACTTCTGTCACATCATACTCCCTCATCATCTTCTCAAATTGTTCGTTGAAATCAAAGGTCATTCTAATCCTCTCCTTTATTTATCACAGGTAAAATTATCCATGTATCCTTTTTTCATGCATCAATATCCGCAGCATCTATGGCTCTGATGCCGTTTTCCCGAAGAAGCTCTGCAAAAACACCTTCTCCCGGAATAATCTTTCCACTGAAAGTACCATCATAAACGGCCTTGACGCCGCAGGAAGGACTCCTGGATTGAAGAATGGCCAGATCTGCTTTTTCCTTCAAAGCAATCGTCAATGCCTTGGCAGCCCCACTCCTGAATGCGTCATCCACGGATCGTCCGTCCCTGCATCTGACAACACCATTCACGATCTCTGCCGGCATTCTCGGCACAGGCAGTCCGCCCAATACTTCCGGACAGACCGGTATAAGCTCATGGTCTTTTACAAAATTCAGCACCGCTTTATTCTCATTATTGCCGCCGCTGTATTTGCAGTTCTCCCCCAAAAGACAGGCACTGACAACAATTCTCATGATCAAGCCGCCTCCTTCGTCCCTTTAGCACGGATAATCAATAAAATGGCTAAAAGGATAATTATGCAGATTGGCAGTGCAAGCCAGGCAATAGAAGCCAGCCCAACTGCACGGAAAACACCAATCAGAAAATATCCCACCATACATACGGCAGCAACCAGCAGCACATACGGCAACTGTGTTGAAACATGATTCACATGCTCACAATGTGCACCGGCTGACGCCATGATCGTTGTGTCTGAAATTGGTGAACAATGGTCACCGCATACGGCACCGGCCAGACAAGACGCGATAGAAATTACCATCATCTGTCCTTCCGGGAAGACGCCGATAACAATCGGAATGAGAATACTGAATGTGCCCCATGATGTACCTGTTGCAAAAGCCAGAAAAGCTGCCACAAGGAAGATGATCATCGGAAGAAATCCCTGCATAGATAAAGCGGAACCGGCCACCAACTCTGCCACAAAAATCTTGGCTCCCAGAAGATTTGTCATGCCTGACAAAGTCCATGCCATGGACAATATCAGAATTGGTGCAACCATGGCTTTGAAACCTTCTGGAATACAGTCTGTAAACTCCTTGAAAGATAAAACATCACGCATCATGAAATAAATAAACGTAAATACAAGTGCCACGGAACCACCCAGAACAAGGCCGACCGATGCATCTGAATCCGCAAAGGCATCCACAAAGGAAGCACCGTCAAAAAATCCGCCGGTATAGATCATTGCCACAATACAGCTGACGATCAACACTGCAACCGGCAAAACAAGGTCCATCACATGGGCTTTATCATTGCTTATTGC
>NZ_JBBMEK010000358.1:0-2511 GCF_040096555.1 Coprococcus intestinihominis
TTTTCGGGGCGAAATGCGCGGGTCGTATTTCGCCTCACTTAAATAAGAGAAGTGTTTATTTTTTAACAGAATAGTGTTATTTTTAGGAGAGAGTATGAACATTCACATTTTAGTATTAATTATTGCGATTGCCCTTTTCGGTGTACTGGCGTTCAAACAGATGAGCGCGCTGATTCTGGCTCCGCTTGTTACCATTTTTGTTATTTTGTGTTCCGGTCTGCCAGTTCTTGAAAGCTTAAAAGGGCTTTTCATGCCGGCAGCAGCAGATTATGTTACTAAGTATTTTCTGACATTCTTCGTCGGTGCCCTGTTTGGTGCTGTTTATCAGTACACTGGCGCAGCAGAATCCATCGCCAGAGCGATTGCAGGTCTCTGCCACGGCAAGTTTGTTGCACCAATTATCATGTGTATCACAGGTATTCTTACTTTCGGTGGTGTCAGTGGTTTCGTTGTATTCTTCGTTATCTACCCAATCGCCCTGAACCTTTTCAAAGAAGGCAACCTGACAAGAAGATTGATTCCTGCAGCTATTTCAGCAGGATGTTGGACATGGTCTATGACAGCACCTGGTTCACCATCTATCCAGAACGTTATTGCTATGGATAACCTTGGTACGCCATCTACAGCTGCATTTGTTCCATCTTTAATCACAGCCATTGTTATGTTTGCGTTAATCTTCGTATGGCTGGAAGTAAGAGCAAGAAGTTTTACAAAGAAAGGCATCGTATTTGATGACCCTACATTAAAATTTCAGCTGACAGCAGAAGAATTGCCAAATCCTGATGAAGAAAAGGATCTGCCAAATGTTATTGTAGCAATTCTGCCTATCATTCTGATTCTTGTTATGTTTAATAATCCAATGCATCCATTCCCTGTTGAAACATCTGTATTTGCGGGTGTAGCACTGGCAACAATCCTGATGTTTAAGAGAATTAAGGGTGTTAATGAATGGATTGGCGTTTTCAACAAAGGTGCAGCAGATTCAGGTGTTGCTATCCTGAATACAGCTATCGTTGTTGGTTTCGGTGGTGTTGTACAGAATACTCAGGGCTTTAATGACCTGGTAACAGCACTGAAGAATATGTCCATGCAGCCGCTTGTATTCGTTATGATTACAGTTGCTATCTGTGCCGGTGCCTGCGGTTCAGCTTCAGGTGGTATGGGTGTTGCATTCAACGCTTTAAAAGATACATATATCCAGATGGGTGTTTCCCTTCCATATGTACATAGAATCGCAGCTATCGCAGCGGGTACTCTTGATACTCTGCCTCATCAGGGTGCTCAGATTACATTGCTTGGTATCTGTAAGCTGACACATAAGGAAGCATATTGGGATATCGCTGTTACACAGATTTTCATCCCATTCATCTGCTGTGGTGTATTCATCTTACTTGCACAGTTGGGCTTATAAGAAAGAAAATATTTCGAGATGGCTTGGAATGTATAGTCTGAGACATTGCAGAAATCGAATAAAAGATAAGAAGTCTCCGGATTTTCACTTGAATGAAGTGGGAATCCGGAGTTTTTTTCGTGGATGATGATTGTATCATCAAATGAGCGTAGAGGAAAAATTTATGGATTTGGCAATCATTTTTTGAAAATCCTCCGGCATTTCACTGGAAAAAACAGCAAGGTCCTGATGCCCCGGAAGCTGGCAGGTGATTTCAAAGCTGTGAAGCGCCGCCCGGTCAAATCCGAGAAAACCTTCATGTCCGTAAATGGAGTCTCCCAACAGCGGGTGGGACAGACTGGCCATGTGGACACGAATTTGGTGGGTACGACCGGTCTGAAGCTTTAAGCGGACAAGGGAAAAAGGTGTTTCTTCATAGGTAAATTCTGATAAAACTTTATATTCTGTTCTTGAAGGACGCCCGGTATCAGCAATCTGGTAGCGGTTAAAACAATCCGGAACTTTTGCGATAGGACGGTCAATGAGTCCGCTGCGGGGCTGATCCGTCCAATGGCCTTCTGTCAGGGCCAGATAAACCCGGGAAAGGGTATGATTTGCTCGCTGCCGTTCCAGCTGTTGGGCGGCGTATTTGTTCTTTGCTATAAGAATCAGACCGCTGGTATCCTTATCCAGACGACCGATGGGACAGAGCAGCGGCTGTTCCGGCAGCAGTCGGTAATACCAGGCCAGATAACTCAGCAGAGTATCCGAATAATGACCGTGGCATGGATGAATCACCAGACCGGCGGGTTTGTTCACAAGCACGATATCTTCATTTTCAAAAACAATGGATACAGGCCCCTCAGCCGGCATCACCTTCTGAGTGCGGTCATTGGGCATATTAAAAACAAGGGAGTCCCCGGCATGAAGCACACCCCGTGTGGTCACACGCTGGCCATTAATCAGAATACCGTTTTCACGAAACTTCACCGAACGCAAAAAAGCCCGGGACAGACCGGCTATATTGCGGGCATAGGTGTTTACCGACAGACCGTCTGCCTCCGGTTCAATTGTGTATGAAAGCTGCTGCATGATAGTAATTTCTCCTTTTCCAAATTTTG
>NZ_JBBMEK010000359.1:0-2505 GCF_040096555.1 Coprococcus intestinihominis
TTTATTGTATCACTTCCAATAGCAGACTACAATGAAAACCATTATAAATCATAAAGTTTGTTATATTTTTCTGTCAGATAATCCGTATAAACTGTCGGATCAAAATCACCGCAGGCATTCTTCACGATTTCACCCGGAGTCAGCAGGCTTCCATACTGATGGACCTTCTCTTTCAGCCATGCAGATACCCCTGTCAGTTTACCTGCACGTACTTCATCCCATACAGGGAAATCCTTTTCCATATTGCAAAGCATCTGCGCACCATAGGCACTGCCGAGGGCATAGGATGGAAAATACCCGAAAGAACCGCCGGACCAATGGGAATCCTGCAGACATCCTCTCCTGTCATCCGGCACATCCACACCAAGATATTTTTTATAAAGACGATTCCAAACCTCTGGAATATCCTTCACTTCAAGACTGCCGTCAATAAGCTGCTTCTCAATCTCGTAACGCACCATCACATGCAAAGAATAGGTAAGCTCATCAGCCTCTGTTCGAATCAATGATGGCTGTACTTTATTCACCGCACGGTACATCTGCTCTGCTGTCACATGCTTTAACTGTTCCGGGAAAAATTCCTGCATTTTCGGGAATATCGCTTTCACAAAAGGCAGTGACCGTCCGATAATATTCTCATAGAATCTGGACTGACTCTCATGAACCCCCATGGATACACCGCCGGTCAGACAGGTATATTGCAGGTCATCACGGATACCTAACTCATATTTGGCATGACCGCCCTCATGAATCACAGAATACATGGAATCCACCACATTATCCTCTTTGTAATTGGTTGTGATACGCACATCTTTATTATTAAATTCCAGCGTAAAAGGGTGCTCTGTCTCGCCGATGGTACAGTGACCTCTGTCCAGTTCCATCACTTCCATCAGATAGTCAGAAAACTTTCTCTGAATATCTACCGGATAATGCAGATGCAGAAAACTATCATCAATCTGTGGTTTCTCACCGATAGCATGAATAAGTGGTACCAGACGCTCCCGGACTGTCTCAAAAAATGTATCCAGAAAAGCCATATCCGCACCGCGTTCATATTCATCCAACAGTGCATCATACGGCTTTTTGCTGCTGTCATAATAACCCGCAAACTTTCGGTTATAGGCAACCAGTTTCTCCAATACCGGAGCAAAAAGTGTAAAATCACTGCTCTCCTTTGCCCTGTGCCACACATCACTGGCTTCATTCGTCAGCATAGCATAATCCATATATTCATCCGCCGGAATTCTGGACAAACGGTCATAACTTCTCTTCAATTCTTCCACCTGTCTCTGCTCCACAAAAGACAGATTCTCCTTCTGATCCGCCAAAAACGCCAGTAATTCTCCTGTTTCCGGTGCTGTCATCAACTTCTGGCTCTCTCCTGCCAAAATACCAAGGGCCACACCTCTGCCCTCTGAAGTATCCTTCGGTGCCACTGTCACACCATCCAGATACAAAGACGATGATGCTGTCTGATAAGCATATAACTTCTTCTGAAGCAGGCCAAGCTGATCTAATGCACTTTTTAACTCCATGTTCTACAGACTCCTTTTAATATATTTTATTTTAGATTTCTAACTGTAAATCCTTCATATTCCTTCATCCAGCCTTGCAAATAGCTGTTTGCCTTATTTCGTAAACTTCGAGTGGCTCAGGAAATTCTCACTCTTGATGGTTTTCAGCATAGATTCCGCATTCAGATCAAAGGCTTTCTGCGGCCATCCGCCCTTCTTCTCCGGTCTCCAGAACACCGCTTCCATGGCTTTTAACTGCTCTTCCGGTGTCTCATTATCTCTGATAATCTCCAGAATCCTGCTCTTCGCAGCAGTCAGACCATCTTCAAACCACTGCCACAATTCCGGTGTTGCCTCACCCACTTCTCCGTGATGGGTCAGCCATAACTTCTTTGCCCCGCTGTTTCTGCAACTGTCAATACTCTTCATCGCTTCTTCACAGCTGACAAGGAACTGCGGCATATAATCATCCTCCGTATTGATGCTGCCGATGGTTTCGGAAGCCAGAAGATCATGGCCATCGATCAGATACGACAGACAATCCTTTGTATGTCCAACGGTCTTAATTGACTGCACACAGACATCTCCCACATTAATCGTTTCGCCGCCGATCAGCATCTGATCCAACTGTATCGCACGTGTCGAATAGTCATCTGGCAGTGCCGTGCCGTTTAACTGTGCAGCACTGGCTGAAAGTTCACGAATCAGCCGCTTAGCCGACAACTTTGAAAAGACGCGCCCGGCATAGGCTGCACCAAATACCATGGCATCCGGCCAATACTTCTTGATCACCGGCAGGGCTCCTACATGGTCATAATGGGAATGGGTCAGAAAAACTGCATCAATCGGTCTGTCCCCGATAATCTCTTTAATCTTTTCAACCGTTTTCTCCCCATACCAGGCCATACCCGGATCAAATAATACAGTATTCCTCTCACCCACCGCCAGATGACAGGAACCCAATATCTCATCATTTAAATAATAAAAC
>NZ_JBBMEK010000360.1:0-2471 GCF_040096555.1 Coprococcus intestinihominis
TCCATGGCAGAAGTAGCAGCGGTTTCGGCGGCCAGGGATTCAAGCAGAGCTATGGCAGCGGTTTTGGCGGCGGCAGTTTCAAGAGCAAGGGGCAGGATCTTCATGCAGAGATCAGGGTCAGCTTTGAAGATGCAGCCTTTGGCTGTGAGAAAGTGATTAATTTAAGCAGTGGGCAGGGTACTCCGGCTCAGAGCCTGAAGGTGCGTGTACCGGCAGGCATTGAGGATGGCAAGAGTATCCGTCTTCGCGGCAAAGGTGGTCCGGGTATGAATGGCGGCGAAGCAGGCGATCTGCTTTTGAAGATCCACGTAGATGAGAAGCCGGGATATGAGCGGAAAGGCATGGATGTTTATACAACAATTTCTGTTCCGTTCACAACTGCTGTTTTTGGCGGTGAGGCCATTGTGAATACTCTGAAGGGCAGTGTGAAATGCAAGATTCCTGCCGGTATTCAGTCGGGCAGCAAGATCAGACTCCGTGGCAAAGGCATTGTTTCCATGAAGGATCCGTCTGTTCATGGTGATATGTATGCAGCTGTTCAGATTCAGGTTCCGCGTAATCTGAGTCCGGAAGCAAAGCAGAAACTCCGTGAGTTTGAGAAAATTGTTGCGGCATAAAATGCTTGAAGTGATAGACAGCAAATAATACGGTGTGCTGCAGATTGAAACGGTAAATCGTAGTGCAAACAGAGTAAACGATTATAAAAACTATCGGATAAACTGTTGAATAAATGTTTCAGCAGCTTTATTTACAAAGCTTTCGAAGTCGGTCGGGTCGAATATCCTGACCGGCTCTTTTTTTATGTCCAGTGACAGATCGGCAGCAGCCAGTTTGCAGAACTGGCGATAGGCGGCAAAATCTGTCTCATTCACCGGCCATGGATGGATTGGTGAAGCAGGCATGGAAAGATGATATTTCTCAATAAGATGCGGACTCATCCGGATATAGTCACCGTAAAAATAATCTTTGGAGAAAAAGGTCATCACAGGCATCTGTTCCCCTGTTTGACGGATTTGGACAGAGACTGCCTTTAAAGATTCTGTTTCATCCAGTCCCTGTTCATTTAAAAAGCGGACAATAGATGGCAGATACTCGGTGAAATACAGATAATCCAGATGAAGATGGGCAAGATAGCCGATCAGCATCGGTTCTTTCAGGGTATTCGGATATGTTTTCTGCCATAAATTAAGATCTGGTGCGATCACCACATGGGAGAAATCAGACGGATGCCAGAAATGGGTCTTATATTTTAATGGACGTGGAATGGCATCGGGCAGGATACTTCCGATGGTGAAATCGTTCTGCCACCCGTGTATATGGGTAAACGGGTAATCAGCAGATGCCTCGCGCAGGTGTTGAGTGATGAGCTTGGCTTCAGTTAAATGAAAGATAATGCTTGGCATGGCAGTACTCCTTTTATAGAGATTGAGAACCCTGGCGTGTTTGGATTGGGATTTTAGCGGTTCACAATAGATATAAATAGAGTATAGCATATATTGGGCCAGTCTATCAAAGGCTTATCTGTAATCTCAGTAAGGTTTAAGTGTGATATAGGTAAATTTTTTCAATGAGTGGCTAATATTGAAAGGATTTTTCAGTAAGAACTTACAAAATTGTATTGAAATAGATGAAAATGAGAATATTTTTCAATAAAACTAAAGAAGATAGTTGACACTAACCTTGCGAATGCGTATAATAACAATGTAAATGATAGCCGTTATCAATAAATGCACAAGGTTCTGCATACATGGACCTGAATTAAAGGAGGAAACATGATGCCTTTAGCTTTATTAGGTGTAGGAGAGTCAGGTACGATCACAGATATCCGCGGCAAGGAAGATGTTATCCATCATCTGCATAATCTGGGATTTGCTGCCGGAACAGATGTTGAAGTTGTCGGCAATACAGATGCCGGTATGATTATTGCTGTCAAAGGTTCAAGAGTAGCCTTGAATCGTGGCATGGCATCCAAGATTACGGTGAATCGTTAATCGGATGTCTGTATAGATAGAATGCATGCGCATTCAGATAAGAGAGGAGACAAAGCCATGACACTTAGAAATGCAGGGGTCGGCCAGACTGTCACAGTTTCAAAGATTACAGGTGTAGGCGCTATTAAGAGACGTATCATGGATATGGGTCTGACAAAAGGCACATCCGTCTATGTTCGTAAAGTGGCACCGCTTGGTGATCCGATAGAAGTAACAGTCAGAGGATATGAATTATCTTTGCGTAAAGCTGACGCAGAGCTGATTGAGGTTCAGTAAATATTGAACCTTTTTTTAGGGCATAAGGTTAGCTTAATCAAACCTTATCGTTTGTTTTAACTGTTCTAATTGTTGAAAATCTGGAGGTAAAAAAATGGCAATCAGAATTGCACTTGCCGGCAACCCAAACTGCGGTAAAACAACATTGTTCAACGCATTAACGGGTTCTAACCAGTTTGTAGGTAACTGGCCTGGCGTAACAGT
>NZ_JBBMEK010000361.1:0-2465 GCF_040096555.1 Coprococcus intestinihominis
GTATTGTACTGCCTTATGTACCGCTGCCAGACGTTGGCAACGAGAGTGTGCCTGTGTTGAATAACTCTTTTTGAATCCATATATTGTTTCAGAAGCCGCACTGCATTATTCCGTCATGCGGCAGTCTTATTTATGATTTAAACGTTAAAGCGGAACAGAATCACGTCGCCGTCTTTGACAACATATTCCTTGCCTTCCATACCAACAATGCCTTTTTCCTTGGCAGCAGAGAGACTTCCGTTATCAAGAAGATCCTGATAGTTGACAACTTCGGCTTTGATGAAACCACGTTCAAAGTCTGTATGGATCTTGCCGGCAGCCTGTGGGGCTTTTGTACCTTTCTTGATCGTCCATGCACGGCACTCATCTTCGCCGGCAGTAAGGAAACTGATCAGACCAAGCAGACTGTAGCTTGCTGCCACCAGTTTGTCAAGACCGCTGGAGGAAACACCCAGGTCTTCCAGGTATTCCTTCTTCTCATCGTCATCAAGGTCAGCTAATTCCTGTTCGATCTGAGCACAGATAACAAAAACTTCAGCGCCTTCTTCCTTAGCCATTTCTCTTACCTTGGCAACATGTGGATTGGATGCGCCGTCATCAGCCAGATCATCTTCAGCTACGTTGGCAGCATAGATAGTTGGCTTTGCAGTCAACAGGTTGTAATTCTTAAACCAGATCTGTTCGTCCTCATCGTCAGATACTTCAAATGTTCTTGCCATCTTGCCGTCTTCAAGATGCGCCTTGACAGCCTGAGCCAGTTCAAGCTCTTTGGCATAAGCCTTATCCATCTTTGCCTGTTTAGCAATCTTGGCAATTCTGCGTTCAAGAATCTCGATATCAGAGAAAATCAGTTCCAGGTTAATCGTCTCAATATCTCTGACAGGATCAACAGAACCGTCAACATGAATAATGTTGTCATCTTCGAAACAGCGGACAACATGGACGATAGCATCTACTTCACGGATATTGGCAAGGAACTGATTGCCCAGACCTTCACCTTTGCTGGCACCTTTTACAAGGCCTGCAATGTCCACAAATTCGATAGTGGCAGGTGTTACCTTCTTTGTGTGATACAATTCACCGAGTTTCACAATTCTTTCATCCGGAACAGCAACAATACCTACGTTTGGGTCGATAGTTGCAAACGGATAGTTGGCAGATAATGCGCCGGCTTTTGTCAGAGAGTTAAATAATGTACTCTTTCCGACATTTGGCAGACCAACAATACCTAATTTCATATCTATTTCCTCACTTTCAATGCAGTTTTCCGTATTATTTTAGCACAGTTCCCGTAAAAAGAACAGCTATTTTATGACTTGATTTTTGCAATAAAGCAGTTTACAATGGAAAAATAGAATTTATGTAATTGTTTGGAAGTGTCCGGATCGGAACAGAATAATTACAGAAGGAGGAACATTGATGACAGGAGCAAGTATCCGGTTCCCGCATTTGGGGATTGTGATTGAACATCTGGGAAAGAGTATCTCTATATTTGGTTTTGATATTGCCTATTATGGCATTATTATTGGCGTCGGCATGCTGTGCGGTATTGCAATGGCTGTGCATGAAGCCAAACGGACAGGGCAGAATCCGGAGATGTATTATGATTTTGCTTTGTGTGCGATTATATCAGCGATTGTCGGATGCAGAATTTATTATGTGGCTTTTGAGTGGTCCTATTACAGTCAGCATCCTTTGGAGATCTTTAATCTGCGGCAGGGCGGCCTGGCTATATATGGTGGCATTATCGGCGGATTCATCTGCATGATTATTTTCTCGAAGATCAGGAAGGCCAGTCTGCTTCTGATGGCAGATACGGTTGTGCCGGGATTACTGATCGGGCAGATCATCGGCAGATGGGGCAATTTCTTTAACAGAGAAGCTTTCGGTGGTTATTCTGACGGTCTGCTGGCCATGCAGATCAGAATGGATGAGGCTGCTTATACGACCCAGGATCTTTTAGACAAGGCAGTTACCGTTGATGGTGTTCAGTACATTCAGGTTCAGCCGACATTTTTGTACGAGTCTCTCTGGAATCTGGGGGTTTTGGTGATCATCCTGCTTTACAGGAAACACAAGAAGTTTAATGGGGAACTTTTCATGATGTACTTGTTTGGATATGGTATCGGGCGATTTATTATTGAACAATTCCGAACAGATCAGCTTTTGCTTCCATATATAGGTTTGCCTGTGTCACAGGTGTTGTCAGCCTGTCTGTCTGTTTTTGCATTGATCGTTATGATTTACAAGCGAAGCCGGCTGAAAAAGGCATTAAAGACAGATGCATAACAGAATATTTTGAATCTTATGAAACACACTGTCAGGTGGGGGATGATCCCATCAGACAGTGTGTTTTTGTTGTATATAAAACTGCATTCTGTTTACAAAAATTTGTAACTGTTCAGAGCCAAGCAAAATTTCAAAAAACAGGTATAAAATGCTTGCATTTTTAAGACTGTTTTTGA
>NZ_JBBMEK010000362.1:0-2403 GCF_040096555.1 Coprococcus intestinihominis
CTGGACATTTTCCGCCTCAATATTCTCGCTCTCTTCAACCATCGGACAGACCACGTAAACCTGATGTCCCTGTCTGATCTGCTGCTCAAGAAATCGATAGGCTGTCGGCCGGTAGGAAGTGCCTACCACACAGTTTTTGATTGGCAGTCTGTTCGCCGGCTTCTCATCCACCACTGAAATATCCAAATCGCTGTAAAGAATGATCGCCAATGTTCTCGGGATCGGCGTTGCGCTCATAACCAACACATGCGGCTCCCCACCATTGCTTTTCATCGCCAGCTGTTCCCGCTGTCTGACGCCAAAGCGGTGCTGTTCATCTGTCACGATCAATGCCAGCTTATCATATACAGCCTTTTCCTGAAAGAGTGCCTGAGTACCGATGATGACATCTGCTTCATGATTTTCAATCCGGCTGTACGTCTTCCTTTTGGCAGCCGCCGTCATAGATCCGGTCAGCAGAACCGTTTCTATACCAAATGGTGCATACAATGCCTGCAGGTTCTCATAGTGCTGTCTGGCAAGCACTTCCGTCGGTGCCATCATACAGCTCTGAAATCCTGCCTTCGCTGCCGCAAACATCGCCAATGCTGCGATCATCGTCTTCCCTGAGCCCACATCTCCCTGAACAAGCCGGTTCATAACGACCGGGCTCTTCATATCTTCTTCGATTTCATGCCAGACCCTCAGCTGCGCCTTTGTCAGATGATACGGCAATGATGCGATCAGCTGAGAAACTGCCGCCGATTCCTGAATCTGATAATGATTCTCTATCTGATGATTTTCTTTTTTCAACTGCTTCACCGACAATGCAAAAACAAGAAATTCATCAAAAACCAGTCTTTTTCTCGCCATCCGACATGCCTCTTCATTTTCTGGAAAATGAATCTGTCTCAAGGCATAATTGTATTCTGAAAGCTGATACTGTCTGCGAATATCCGCTGGCAGAGGATCCGGCAGTAGCAGACCGCTGTCCAGAATACTATGCATTGTCTTCATAAAGAAATTCTGGGTCAGTCCTTCCGTCAGACCATACACCGGCTGAAGACTTTTTTGTAGCAGCGCATACTGATCTTCTGTATAAATATCCGGATGATCCAGCATTCTGCGGCTTCCTTTACTTGTAATCTTTCCATAGAGAATAACTGTACATCCCGGTTTCAGCTGCTGCCGTACATAAGGGCTGTGATACCAGACCGCCTGCACAGAAGCATTGCCTGCATGCAGCATCACCGATACAATAGGTGTTCTGCCGCGTTTCAGCAATTTCGGAGTTTCAGAAAAAATCACCCGGTACCCGCTCTGTCTGCGATTGTCATATTCTGTATTCTCTATAGAAACCGGTGTGTCATAGGCATGATATTCTCTTGGGTAATGCTCTGCCATATCCCCCACTGTATAAATGCCGATGCGCGCCAGATGACTTTCTGTTTTTGCACCGATCCCTTTGATTGTTGAAATTCTGTCCCCAGGATTCATCTGTTCTCATCCTCTCCGTTCTCATTCATATGATGTTGGGGTCAAAAGGTATTTTGATCCCTTTGATACCAGATTGCTACGTACTTTGCACTCTCGCAATCCTCATCATCTTCATATCCATATAGCACAAATGACTGCTGCAGTTCTCGCTGCAGCAGTCACTCAGGCTGTTTCATCGTGAATTATAATCTAATGAAGCATCGCTTTTATTCAACAGAAACAACGTAATAATAAATTGGCTGTCCACCCTGATTCAGTTCGACTTCGCAATCCGGATAAGCCTCCTCAAGCTTCTCTGTCAGTTCTTCTGCCTCTTCCTCAGACACATCTTCACCATAATAAATACTGATAATCTCACTGTCTTCATCGACCAGCGCTGCAATTGTTGCCATCGTTGTCTCTGCAATATCTTCACCTACTGCCAGAAGGCCATCATCACCAAGGCCCATAATGTTGCCTTCTTTGATGGTCTTGTCATCAATAACCGTATCTCTGACTGCATAAGTAATCTGACCGCTCTTGACACGCTGCATCTCTTCATTCATTGCCGCTTCATTTTCTTCTGCTGAACTGCCGTTGATGTAATTAATCACAGCTGTAATACCCTGAGGAACTGTTTTGGAAGGGATCACAACAACTGTCTTGCCTTCAACCAGATCTTTGGCCTGCTGTGCTGCAAGAATAATGTTTTTATTATTAGGGAGCACAAAAACAGTCTTCGCATTCACACGCTCAACAGCATCCAGAATATCCGCTGTACTCGGATTCATGGTCTGTCCGCCTTCGATAATTTCATCCACACCAAGCTCCTGGAAAATTTTCTTCATACCATCACCCATGGAAACGGCTACAAACCCCGCCTCCTTGGCCGGTTCTTCCTTCTTCTCTGCCTTCACCTGCATATCCGCCTGAGCTTGGGCAGATGCC
>NZ_JBBMEK010000363.1:0-2392 GCF_040096555.1 Coprococcus intestinihominis
TTTTCGTATTTCTTTCCCTTTGAAGTAATACATAAATCTTTAATGCCCAGATCTATTCCTGTGTTTTGATCTGTATGTGGCAGTTCCACATGTTCCGTTTCCACCAAAATTGATACATAATATTTTCCGCTCGGCATCTGCGATACCGTTGCAGACTTTATCTGTCCGATAAAATTTCTATGCAGTTTTGCTTTTACTTCCTTTAGTTTAGGTAACTTTACTTTTCCTCCGTCAAAATCTGCCGTTATATTCCCATTGGTAAAATTCGTTGTGTATGATTTATGACCGTCATGTTTACTCTTAAACTTCGGATACCCTGTATGTTCTTTAAAAAATTTTTGATAGGCAGCGTCCATATTATAAATTGCATTCGTAAGGGCAAACTTATCTACTTCTTTTAGCCATCCATATTCTTTTTTTAGAACCTGGTTACAGTAATTGTTGCAGTTGGTTTTATTTACGTTTTTTTTCTCTTTCTCATATGCTTCTTTTCGATACGCCAGTGTCCGATTATACACAAAACGGCAGCAGCCAAATGTCTTTGCTATCTGTTCTTTCTGCTCATTAGTGGGATATATTCTGTATTTATATGCTTTTAACATCTGCTACCACCGCCTTAACCTTGGTTTTCTATATATCTTTTAAGCATTTTTTCTGATACATTTCCTACACTCCAGACAAAATATCCATCTGTCCAAAAGGTATGTTCTTTCCAAAAATGTTTCCGCAAATAATTCGGATATCTTTCCCATATATGATGTGTCGTATAACTTTTCATCAGGTTTACAATCCTGCTGACAGACATTGTCGGTTCTGTTTCTATCATATAATGAATATGGTCTTTGTCAGTTTCCATATATTTGATGATCACTTTGTGCCTTTGACATATCTCATATGAAAACTGCTTTATATCATCTGATATTTGTTGTGAAACCAGCAATTTCTTCCTATATTTGCAGACGAAAATAATGTGATACTGTAATAAGTATTTGTGCCTGTTTTTAGATTTCCATGTCCCCATGCCATAAGTATACAATAATATCTAACTTTTGGCTACCTTAACCCACCGTCTAAAGCCAGTGGGATTGCGGTAGCCTCATTTCAAATATCTCCCGGACATCCATCTCCGAAAATGGAATAAATGCTTCCGGATTCTCCGGATGTTCCCCGATCATCTTCTCCATCCAGATCATGTCATACCATCTATTGAACTTATAGCCGCACTTCTTAAATGTGCCCACCAATTCATATCCCAGATGCTCATGAAAATGCATACTGTCATTTGTCAGATGTTCGTCCTCTTGCTCTGTATAGGCAATGCAGGCATACAGATTGCTGATATGCTGTTTCTTGAGAATCCTCTCAAGTGCCTGATACAAAAGTTTTCCGCAGCCGCTGCGTTTGTAGTCTTTATCCACATAAATCGACGTTTCCACAGCCCAATCATAAGCCTTTCTCTCATGGAAAATTGATACATAAGCGTATCCGATGATACGCCCCTCCTGTTCAGCCACGATATAGGGATACCGCTTGAGAGTGCTTTCGATTCTTTCTCTGAATTCTTCTTCCGACGGTACTTCATACTCAAATGAAATCGCTGTGTTTTCTACATAAGGTGCATAAATCTTTAAAATCTCAACAGCATCCTCCGGTGTCGCCAATCTGATCATCATTGTTCTGTTCATCTTCTAATTCACTCCACTATGTATCATTATAATGATATCGACAGGACAGGATATAAATATTGTACTCGTCAATTTTATAAATTAATCTATCCTTTTCATTAATTCTCCGACTCCAAAATCCAGATAAATTGCCAATAAGAGGCTCTGGTTTTCCGATACCTTCATTACCATTCCGATCAATATCTTTTAATAATGTATTTATCTTCTTCAGTGTTTTTTTATCTTCAGTTTGCCAATAGATGTAATCCTCCCATCCATTTGAAGTAAACACTTTATTCATCATCCACCTCTGCCAATTCATGCTGTGAAAAATTTCCTGCTTCCAATTGCTGTTTAGATTGCATTAACCATTCAAAATTTGCTTTACTGCTGACAATGTGAACATTCTCCATTAAATTGTTGTACATTTCCTCAGACATCATGACGACATTTTTATTATTCTTCCGTGTAACAATTAATGTTTCATAATCATCTGTCACTTGATCCATGTATCGTTTCATATTATCACGTAAGCAAGTATAATTTACAGCCAACATTTCAGCACCTCCATTCTTCTATATTCTTATGATAACGTACAGTTTCCTGTACGTCAACAGAATTGTATCGACAAAATTATTTACATTCTTCTGCTGTGACATGCTCCCACCACTTAAATCACAGATTTTGAAGTGGGGGCTTCTTGCTCAATGGCTCTACTGAGCCAAGTA
>NZ_JBBMEK010000364.1:0-2371 GCF_040096555.1 Coprococcus intestinihominis
GGAGTATTTCTAAAATCATAATAATGTTACTAGGTTCGTACATCACAATCCTTGCCTCTCCTTATTTTGAAATTTTCTGTTCTGCTTCCCACATAGCCGCATACTTTCCTCCTTTTACCAATAATTCGTCGTGGGTACCAGTTTCTGCAATCTTGCCACCTGACACCACAAGGATTTGGTCTGCGTTTTTTACGATAGATAAAGTATGGGCAATCATTACCACCGTCTTTTTTGCTTTCAACAAGTTAGCAATCGCTTCTTTTACAGCTAATTCATTTTCGATGTCAAGCGACGCTGTGGCTTCATCAAGGAGTAAAATCGGACTGTTTTTTAATATAGCACGAGCGATAGAAAGGCGTTGACGTTCTCCGCCTGAAAGCAGATTGCCGTTTTCTCCCGTTGGTGTGTCGTAACCCTTTTCCATTTTTCGTATAAAGGTATCACAATTCGCTTCTTTACAAGCTACCTCTATTTCTTCATCGGTAGCGTCTGGTCGCGCATGACGGATATTTTCACGAATTGTATCATCAAACAGGAAAACATCTTGATCGACCATTGAAATCTGTTCTAAAACTCGCTCTGCCGCAATATGATTGATTAGTTTTCCACCGATAGAAATAGTCCCGCTATTCGGTTCATAATATTTTGCAATCAAGTTTAAAATTGTAGATTTACCAGAACCAGAATCCCCTACAATAGCAGTCAATTTTTGGTTGGGAACCACAAAAGAGGTATGCTGTAAAACAGGTTCATCTGCCACATAGGAAAATGCCACATTATTAAATTCAATTTCGTGTGTATTGGTAGAAAAGACTTCCATACTTCCTTGTTCTTCTGGTTCATTGATGATGTCAACAATTTTGTCTTTTGATATTTTCAAGTTTTTATAACTCATAAGCGCTCTTGAAATAGAATCGGAGAGCTTCGCCAACAACATCGGCAACATACAGATTAACAAATAGGCAACAGGGTCTAATTTCCCTGAAAGCATAGGTACAGAAGCGGCAACTACCATAATCGGAAGCCCTAACCAAAGGAAAATACATTGGAGAGCATTTGTGGGAATCCCATGTTTTTCATAGTCATAGCTTACATCACTAAGCCGTTTCATATCTGATGTAACTGTTTTATTTTTTGTGCCGCCCACACCATAGGCACGGAACGTCTGTATTCCGGTTACATATTCTACAATGCTGCTGACAGTCTCTGCACTGACTTTGTTCTTTTCCGTTCCATATTTTTTTACCACACGGAAAGTCAGCCACAGAAATGGGATCAGTATAAGCTCTACACAAGCGAGGATAATACCGCCTGGAAGCCAGATATAGCCAACAAACAAAATCATCATTACGCAGAAAGCAATATGCTTTACAAGGTCACCCACAGTGTGTGTCAAAATTTTTTCATAGTTATTGACATCACTTGTTATAATATTGATGTATTGACCTGTCTGCCCCTGTGTAAAACGCGACAGGGGGATTTTCTTTATTTTATCACCCAGAAACAGCCTAAGTTGATTACTTACCGCCGCACCGCCAATTTGACTTTCTGTATAGCCGATACCATAAACAATGATTCTCAACACAAAAATCACACCGAGTAATAGGGTCAATCGTAATAGAGAGGATAGGTTGACATTACCTATCCACAGCATTTTCATAACCTCATACAGCAGAAAGAAATTAAATCCTGAAAGCATACCTTCAACGACATTCAAAATCATGCCGATATAAAATTTTCTATTCTTTCGCATAGGATTTTCACACATGATTAGCCCCCCTTTCCAACTGATATGTAATATTCCTTGCTGTTTCGTAATCCGTCCATGCTTGATTATAGTATTCATTTCCATTACGAACTTCATCATGACTTCCCACAGATGTAATGGTATGTTTTTCTACAACGGCTACTCTGTCACACATTTTTAAAGCACTCAAGCGGTGAGCTACAATAATAACAGTTTTTCCTTTACAAAGATTTTCGATAGCTTTGTCAATTTCAACCTGATTTTCGGGATCAGCCGCACTTGTAGCTTCATCTAATATCAAAATAGGTGCATTTTTTAATATTGCCCTTGCTATGGCGATTCTCTGTTTTTCTCCGCCAGAAAACCGCGAACCAAAGTTACCTACTTTTGTATCATATCCATTCGGTAACGACATGATAAAATCATCAATTTGTGCTTCTTTCGCCGCAGCTCGTACCCCCTCCAACGTGGCATTACTTCCCATACGGATATTTTCAAAAACACTGTCTCGCGTCAAAAAAGTCTTTTGAAATACGATTGCGACATTTTGCAAAAGCGTTTCATAATTGATGTCCTTTACATTTTTACCGCCAATCAGGACTTCACCCTCCTGAACATCGTAAA
>NZ_JBBMEK010000365.1:0-2362 GCF_040096555.1 Coprococcus intestinihominis
TCGTCTTACCGGCATCAGGATGGGAAATAATTGCAAATGTACGGCGTCTTTCTATTTCCTTTTTAAAATCAGCCATTTTAAATCCTCCATTCAATCTCTGATATTTTAGCGTGAACAGGGCCTTCTTGTCAAGAAAAAGGCGGATATCCTTGCAAAATAGCGATTTTTACGGTATATTAGACAGGTATAGAATTTTTTTGAATATAAGGAGGATTGGCCGATGGCAAGAATCGCTATTGTGACAGACAGTAACAGCGGCATCACCCAGGCAGAAGGAAAGAAGCTTGGCGTTTATGTATTACCGATGCCTTTTGATATAGATGGACAGCCGTATTTTGAGGATATTAACCTGACGCAGGAACAGTTTTATGAGAAGCTGACGGGAGATGCAGATGTATCCACATCACAGCCTTCACCGGATGCAGTCATGTCTCTGTGGGATGACCTTTTGAAGAATAAAGGGTATGATGAGATCGTCCACATTCCGATGTCAAGCGGGCTCAGCAGTTCCTGTGCTACAGCCATGATGCTGGCACAGGATTATGACGGCAAGGTTCAGGTTGTGGATAACCAGAGAATTTCCGTGACTATGAAGCTTTCTGTACTGGATGCCATGAAGATGACAGAAGACGGTTTTTCAGCAGCAGAGATCAAACGGATACTGGAGGAGCAGAAGTTTAATTCCAGCATTTATATTATGGTAGATACATTGAAGTATCTGAAGAAAGGCGGACGTATTACACCGGCAGCAGCAGCCCTTGGTACATTGCTCAGACTGAAGCCGGTTCTGCAGATCCAGGGCGAGAAGCTGGATGCTTTTGCAAAGGCCAGAACCGTGAAGCAGGCAAAGAGAATTATGCTTGATGCGATTCACAAGGATATCGAGACACGTATGGGCGGCGAGGTGAATATGGATAATCTCCACATTGCAGCTGCTTATACACCGGGAGAAGGTGTTGAACAGTGGCTTGAAGAAATCCGCAGGGAATTCCCGGACAAGGAGATTGTGGGAGATCCGCTTTCATTAAGTATATCCTGTCATATCGGACCGGGCGCTCTGGCTATAACAGTGACAAAGAAGACGGAATATTAGAAATGCGTACATATACTCATGTGGTACATGATCTGACACCCGTTTATGATGAGCATTCGCGGATATTGATACTTGGATCGCTGCCTTCGGTGAAATCCCGGGGGCAGTTTTTTTATAATCATCCGCAGAATCGTTTCTGGAAAGTACTGGCAGCGGTGACAGACCATGCGCCGTTAGAAAATGTGGAAGAAAAGAAACAATTTTTGCTGGAGCATCAGATTGCCTTGTGGGATGTGATCGCCAGCTGTGATATTATCGGCTCCAGCGACAGCAGTATTAAGAATGTTGTGGCGAATGATATTGGCAGGGTTCTCTCGGAAGCACCTATCCGGCAGATATTTGTCAATGGCCAGACAGCGTTTAAACTCTATAAGAAATATGTTTTTCCGGAAACCGGAGTGATGCCGGTGTGCCTGCCTTCCACCAGTCCGGCCAATGCGGCCTGGAATATGGAGAGACTGACAGAGGCATGGCAGGTGATTGTCAGAGAATCGTAAGGCTTCCTCCGTTGTTTTCATGCAGCAGGTATGTTATAATCTGAATATAAGATGCATGAAAATGGGGACAAGGACTGGGCTTTGGGGCACAGGGAGAAAGGAAAAGGGGAAGTATGAAGAAGCGATTCTTGGGCATGGTGACGGCAGGAATTTTGACAGCAGTTATGTTGGCGGGCTGCGGAGCATCCACATCAAAGGTAACTGCAGAATCTTTATTGCAGGAAGTCAAGAGTAAATGTGATGCAATGAAGTCTTTGGAGACGCACACAACAGCGGAGATCACACTTGGGTCAGAAGCCCTTGGCGGAACCATGGATTTGACCATGGACATGACCATGCAGACAACCACAGAGCCGGTTGCTAACTACCTGAAGGAAAATATCAGTATTCCGGGGCTAGGTACAGCAATGGATATGGAGAATTACACAGTGGTCCAGGATGACCAGATTCTTTCTTATGCCGGTATAGCGGGCCAATGGATGGTGTCGAAGATGGCCTATGACAAGGATTCTGTAGAGAGAATCAATGCTGCAGCAGAAGATCTGCTTAAGAGCAAGGATTCTCTGAAGTTAGCAGACGAGACAGAAGATGTCAATGGAACAGAAGCTTACATCATTACAGGCAGTATTTCCGGTGCAGATGTGAAGAATCTGCTGAGTTCCATGGAGAGTACCCTCGGCAATCTGACGGGTAACACAGATATGGATTTGGGAGATATTTCTGTTGATTTTACTTACGCCATCAGCAAGGCAGATAAGAATCCGTTGTATAT
>NZ_JBBMEK010000366.1:0-2338 GCF_040096555.1 Coprococcus intestinihominis
CGGCATCGAAACCTGGTCCCACTACTTTCTGCTCCGCTACGAGAACAGCTACGTCGTCATGGACAAAAACGGCTTCACTAAGGGAACAGCCGAAGAATTCGAGCAGTTCATGACCGCAAGAATCCAGAAAAACTGCTGATTGATCCAAATTGCATTCATCAAAAAAGACGCCCCTACCAGGCGAATGTCATCTTCCTTTTAATGACATCGCCGGACGGAGGCGTCCTTTTTCATTCTCAGTTTTCCTTAATCATCCAGTAATCGCTTATAGTACGCTTTAACCTGATACAATGCGCCAACCGGATTATGTGCGAGCACACGGTCCTTTGTAACCAGCGTTGTTGACAGTGCTTCTGAATACTTATAAAACAGACTGTCATGTCCTACACAAAGGCCAATAACTACATTCAGATCTGTGCCTGCTTTGTTCAGAAGCTTCGCCTGCAGGATCGGGTTACACATCACATTGCCTGTCACACATGTATACTTCTCATCCAGACCGATATCTGTTTTATTAAAAGAACCCACCTTACAGACTGCACTGTATACATCAAAGCCATTCTTCCGAAGAATTCTTGCAAAAATCCTGCTCTCCTCAATCAGACCGACACATGTTGCAATGCCAATCTTCTTGTACCCCATTCGCTTTGCAAATTCAATGATTTCATCAACACGTGTATACTTGCCATAGAATTCGCCCTCAATCTCCGCCGAGATCACTGATACCTTTCGATTTTCTTCATCCTCATAGAGTGCTGTCGTTTCTGCGATGTCTTCGTCTGTCAGCTTTTCTGTCAAACAGAACTCCGGATACGATGCATTGCGCTTATGACAATTCAGCACACCACAGTCCGTACAGCTTAACGTTCTCTTTTCTTCACCCATAATAAAATCCCCTTTTTCTTCTATTTTTATATAATTTCCATATTCTGTCAACTGCAAAATAGATTTCTTTGCATTTCATATCATTTTAAATATTATAAGTAAATTCCGGTAAATAACGGCTAAAGAACTGTCGCGTTCTCTCCTGGGTTGGGGAAACAAATATTTCCTCCGACGGTCCCTGTTCGATGACATTACCGCCGTCCAGACGAATAATATCACCTCTGTTGATTCTTGTATGCGGCGGAATAAAGGATGGTGTAAAGTTCTCACCAATAGTATGGGCATTGGCCACATCAATGATATCCGGTGACCATGAAAAAGCAGTTGTATTGAAAAGCTGAAGGGCCAACTTATAGGTTTTGTTCAAATCCGGCTGAACTTCCTTTTCCATGCCTTCAATGGCATAATCTTCGATATAGATCCATACATCCCCTTCAACAATTACATTTTCATAACGATTTGTGTCCATTCTTCACTTTTTATTCAGAACTTCGACACAATTTGGTCACAAGCGAATGGTATAGTATAGACATAAACGAAAAGGAAATGACAAAGTTTTCGTTTATAAATCTTTTTCATAAACTTTCCTCTTTTTAATAATAAAAGCGCTGTACTGCCAACAGCGCTTTTATTATTTTTAGTTATTCAGAACCAACTATATACCCATGTATTTTGCTGGGCTTTTTCTCATGACCATCGGCATTGCCATTTCGGTCAAATCCAACCTGGCCGTATCCCAGATTACAGGAATGGTATTTTCAAATCTTTATATCATAAAAAGGAGCTTTGCACATTCGTGCATAAGCTCCTCTTTTTTGATTATTTATTGATAACTCGTTTTACATATGTTGTATGCAGTACTTCATGAGCTTTATGGCTTCCCGGTTCGCCAAAGTACTCTTTGTAGAGCTGCTGGATAGCCGGATTCTCATGAGACTTACGAATTGGTTTAGCCGCATCGTTGTCATACAGAGCCTTTGCACGGATTGCACGTACATCTGTAAAGTTACGAACGCTACCACGTACCTGAGGCTGACCGCCGCCGTTGACACAGCCGCCAGGGCATCCCATGATCTCAATGAAGTGGTAGTTTGCTTCGCCGGATTTCACCTTATCAAGAAGCTTTCTTGCATTGCCAAGTCCGGATGCAACTGCAACGTTGATATCCATGCCTGCAACATTGTATGTTGCTTCTTTGATACCTTCTGTACCACGAACTTCCTGAAATTCTACATTCTTCAGTTCTTCGCCTGTCAGTGTCTCAACTGCAGTTCTTAAAGCAGCTTCCATAACGCCACCTGTTGCACCGAAGATAACAGCTGCACCTGTGGATTCACCCATCGGATTATCAAACTGTTCATCCGGCAGTTCATTGAACATCAAGCCGACTTTCTTGATCATACGAGCCAGCTCACGTGTTGTGATTGCGATATCTACATCAGGAACACCAGCT
>NZ_JBBMEK010000367.1:0-2330 GCF_040096555.1 Coprococcus intestinihominis
GCATCGGATTCAGTGTTTTTTCTGCCTTTTCCTTCCCATTTGGAATAAAAACAGTGACCTTCAGTCCTTTTTCCCAGGCATACTGCCTGCGCACATCTTCCACTGCTTCATGGATCATCTTCCTTGGCACAGAATTGATTGCCGCTGCACCCACAGGCTGATCAAGCCCTGGTTTTGTCACGCGTCCGACGCCCATTCCGCCATCTATGAGAATTGTTTCTCCTTCTGTTTTCTCAACAGCTGCACATATGAGCAGTCCATTCGTAATATCCGGGTCATCTCCGGCATCTTTTATCATTCCGCACTTCACGCAATTTTCACTGCATTCCAGGAACTCAGTTTCAAGAATAATATGCTCGCCTCCCGGAAGCTGCAGGGAAACATCCCTGCAAATTTCGCCGCTCAACAAAGTAACCGCGGCGGCTTTGGCAGCAGCTGCCGCACATGTTCCGGTTGTATAGCCGCATCTTAATTCCTGCTGACCTTTGATGACTGTTTTCCTCCTGTAATCAATCATGCTTTTTTATTATTGGCCTTTGTTTTATGCACTGAGGCTTTCTTGACTTTTGCAGGATTTTTCTGCACAGAATAGCCAAACTTGCCGATGTAACGTCCTAATCCGTAATATTGCCCGTGTGAATACACAATCGGTTTCGCTTTGATAAGATCAAACTTGCCCTTTTCATCCATATAGGCCTCATCAGCATAAACACCTTTGACATTGGCAATAAACATATCATGACTGCCAAGTTCTTCTATTCTCACAACTTCACAGGCAATACATACCGGGCTCTCTTTGATCATTGGTGCCCATGACAGCATCCCCATCTCAGGGGTCAGATGCATCTCCTCGAATTTGTTCAAATCCTTTCCTGATTTCACACCACAGTAATCTGTTGCAAATGCCAATGCCTCTGTTGTCAGATTAATATAAAATTCTCCGGTTTCCTCTAGCATATGATGTGAATATCTGTTTTTTCTTACAGAAACGTACACCATCGCAGGATCCGAACAGATTGTTCCTGTCCATGCAACCGTCAGCACATTATAATTGCCGGCTTTATCCCCGCAGGATACCAGAACAGCCGGCAGCGGATACAGCATATTTCCCGGCTTCCACAATTGTTTGCTCATTTTCTCTGCCTTTCTATTGTTCGTGACTTCATTCAACACTTGCAGCAATTAAGACTGAAATGCCTGCATTAATGTTGGTACTACCTGTTTCTTACGCGATACAACGCCTTCCATAATGACCGTATTGCCCTGAACCGGACAACCACTGTAAGATGCAACGCCTGTCAATGCATCCGGTCCTACACAGATCAATGTTGTCGACTCCTGAAGGATATCTGTCAGCATGAAGAAAAGCATATTCAATCCGGTCTCCGAACGTACTTTCTCCATGAATTCTGTCAACCTGTCGACAATTGCCGTCAGTTCATCATGATCCATTGAACTGATCTGACCAATTCCATAAGAAATATCTCCGGATTTGAATTTTTTGAAATCCTGATAAAAAATTTCTTCTGTTGTCTTTTTGCTGAGATTGCTTCCCGCTGCAAACATTGCCTTGGCATGTGCCTCAGTTTCTATCCCTGCTATAGCTGCCAGTTCTTCTGCTGCAATCTTGTCGATGGCCGTACAGGTTGGCGAACGATATAAAAGCGTATCTGAAATAATAGCCGAGCACATCAAACCTGCAATCTTTTCAGGAATCTCCATCTTTTTCTCCTTAAACATCATATAAATGATGGTAGCTGTACATCCTACCGGCTGATTTCTGAACATAATCGGACGAATGGTTTCCACAAATCCGAGCTTATGATGATCAACGATTTCTTCTATTTCTGCTTCATGCAGTCCGTCTACAGCTTGTCCGCTCTCATTATGATCCACGAGAATGACCTTTTTCTTATCCATTTCCAACAAGCTGTGACGCGTCATCATTCCGACAAGTCTGCCCTCACTATCCAGGACCGGATAATCTCTATAACGCATCTTAGCCATGATACTGCGAATTTCTTCCGTGTAATCATCGGTTCTGAAATAAGTCAGATTATTCTTGATCATAAAATAGCCAATCGGGATACTCTGATTCAAAAGCCTTGCAGTGATAAATGTGTCATACGCAGTTCTTAAAATAATGCAGTTCTTTTCCTCTGCCAGCTGTATAATCGCCGGTGAAACCTCACATCCGATACTGATGATCAGACACGCCGCCTGCATTTCAATCGCACACAGCTGAGATTCGTAGCGATCCCCCATAATGACCATATCGCCGGCTTCAATGGATTCCTCCATCAGATCAGGATTTGCAGCTGCAACAATTA
>NZ_JBBMEK010000368.1:0-2329 GCF_040096555.1 Coprococcus intestinihominis
CAAGCCTGTTATTACAAGTGGTTTCGCTGTTACCGTTTTTATGCAGGAACTCTATGTATGATAACAGAAAATCATGTGTACAATCCTCAAAGCCAAAGGTACGAAGTGATAAATTCATAGTATCGGTTATATATCTTCTGAACACGGTCAAAGCATCCCGGTAGGTTTCTATTGTATTCCGGCTTTTCAATGACTGATCAGGCAGGTAATGCTCAAGAAAATCCAGTGTTTTTGAGAAAAACAGTATCTTTTCCACTTTTTTTCTACTCATGGTCAGTCACCTCCGGGATAACGAAACCTGAAGTCTTGTCCCTGTCTCTGATGATCCGGAAAGCTTCGCTGACCTGATGGTAATAATAAAAAGTATCATCCGTACTCTGATGTCCCAGATACCGGCTCAGAAATGGAAGCATCTCCTTAAGTGCGATACCTTCTTCCATCCAGAGATTCATCCTTTTTACTACAAAGCTATGTCTGAGGCAGTGAACAGTAGGAGTTTTGTCACAGCCTTCTGCATATGGTGTTGCATTCCATGCCCTGCGAAATGCTGCGTTTATAGTGACAGAACACAGGCAGTTGCCCGGTTCTCTTGCAGGGAAAACCCATTCTGATACGCATCCATGATGATCATTCAGTATCGTCTTATATTCCTTCATTAACACAGCAAGATCATCTGACATATATATTAGCCTGTCTTTATGACCTTTTGACTGCATGATTTTTAATGTTCCCGCTTCAAGATCTGCATCACTCCACTTCAGTTTTCTCGCTTCTGAAATACGCAGGCCACAACAATAGATCAATCTGAAGATCACTTTATACTCTGTAGACAGACGCAAAAACGAGGGCACTTTTATCTCTGGAGAATAACTGTCGATTTCATGAAAGAATGCTGATATTTCATCATCTGACAAGACATGCACCAGTCTTTTTTCACATTTATAAAAATTCGACGGAATATATGCTTCCTCACCGAGGGAGATCATGAATAACGCAAACTGACGGATGATAGAAGTACGTGCTGAACAGGTAGATAATGCTTCTCCTTCACGCAATGTCCCCCATTTTTTGACCAGTTCCCTGCTGAGATATGGCTGTATAACGGATTCTTTTACACAAAAATCGTCAAAATGTTTCAGTTTCCATTCTTCAGTTTCATAAGAGAATCCAACAGACCTCTTTTCCTGTAGAAACTGTTTAATATACGGAGCAAAACAGCTTTGATATTCATATCCGAGAATCTTCATTACAGACCTCCTTCCAGCATCAGTCCGATGTCTGACAATGATAATCCACATTTTCTGCTTCTTTCATCATCCAGAAGAAGGTATTTCATTACGCTTGTCGGATCACGATGACCAAGTGCATCCATTACATCATCGATGCCGGCATGATTTTTCAGCAGATTTGTAGCAAAAGTCCTGCGTGTCACATGAAAACCGCCGCCCTTTACATCATTTCTTTCGGGCAGGATACGGTAAAGTGCTCTGGTACATACTTTACCAGTCAATCTTCCATACGGGGCTTTGGATCTTACAAAAATAAAATCGCTTTCTGCATCAGGTCTGCCGTATTTCAGGTATGAATATATAGCATTTCCCACTTCAACAGGCATTGGAAGAGTGATCTGTGTTTTCGTTTTTTTCATGATGATTGAGATCTGGCATTTCTTCCAGTCGATATCCTGAAAACGGAGTGCCAGGATATCATAGGCCCTCAGTCCTGTTTTTAGGCCAAGCAAAACAATGGCAATGTCGCGAAGTTCTACAGGGGCATTATGGGTCAGCCGGTACTCCTGGATCCTCTGAATCTGTTCATCGGACAAAACATCAATGATCTTATCTACGGGTGCACTTCCTGATATAAGACATTGATCCAGACCATGTCTTTCTGTATATCGATGTTCCTCAAGATAGCGTAGGAAGGCTCTTACGATTACAAAGCGGGTGGCACGGCCTTTAAATGTGGAATGTTCATCCTGGATTGAGAATTCTTTGATTATCTCTGGAGAAATCTGTTTGAAACTGTCATACCCATGATCGATCAAAAACAGACAAAAGCTTGCACAGGAACATCGATAAGATTTAAGTGTACCGCTTTCGCGATATTCACGTTTTTTCTGTTCTAAAAGACCTGCGACGGCTTCCTTACACCATTCAGGGAGTTCATCATATATGGTAGGAATGTATTTATATTTCCCACCCGGGTGGATATCGCCGCTAAGAAGATATTCATTACAAAAACTCAGAACTCTTCTCCAGTGAAGCCAGGAAGTTCCCAGTGTATTTTTTACCTCAGAGAACCATATCCAAACGATATCCGGATGATA
>NZ_JBBMEK010000369.1:0-2329 GCF_040096555.1 Coprococcus intestinihominis
CGTTGTAGCTGCTTCTTTACCCTTTTCATAGCGATACAGCGTATATGTAACTGACGGATACTGCTTTTCGTTGTCTGCAAGGTTCTCTCGCCCCGCCCAGTGCTTTGTGACGGTAATCGTCCGTCTGTTCAGATCTTTTCGGAACAGATTGGATATCGTGCCGTTGATATTTGTCGATATATACAACTGGCTGGCAATCGGATCCTTAATCGTCTCCCGAACAAGATATGTATATCGATTGCCGTTCGCATCAAACTTCGGCAGCATCGCTTTTCCATCCTGCATGGAAATCAGACCTTTATCAAGTTCCTCTTTCGTAACATTCTTGTTGTCCGGGAACGTATAACGTGTCTTGTCATTTCCGTCTGTTTTACTGCTGCCAAGATGCGTCGTATCCACAAGTGTCAGCTTTCCAGTATTGATCAACTTTTTTATCTCGTCATCGCTTTTCGTCTGTACTTCTATAATCTCCGGATCTATTGTCCGATACAGGGTTAGCAGCGGATCCGGAAGTTCATCTTCTACGGTCTGATAACCAGCCAGGCCTGTCCAGGTCTTATTGCCCTGTATGGTCATGTAATCGCTGATAACATTGGTAAAGACTTCATAGGTATCTTCATAAACAGCTGCATCATTCTCACTGGCGATTGACTTTGTCTGAGTAGACGGAAGATAGGTACCAAGCACAGTTTTTCCATCGTTGTTCATTTTTTCTTTGAATACATAACCGTACTCACTTCCGGATTCGTCAAACTCCGGCAGATCAGAGACGGTGATTTTCCAGTTGTAGCCTGTTTTCAGTTCGATGCCTTCCGCAGGTTCCGTAGGTTCGGGTGTCCAGATCTGATCCTTATATTCCGTATACAGAGTAAGCTGATCTGCTGAAAGATCCTCCACCGTTGCCTCCGGATTTTTTTTCTGCAATTCTCTCAGATCTTTTTTCAGATAACGATACAGATTCATATAAAGATCTGGTCGGCTGTCTGAGCTGATACCGGAATCTTTCCAGTATTTGTAAGCTATATGACCGGTTGTTCCTGTGATCGTATTTTCAAACGCAAAGGTGTAGGTCTGTGTTTTGCCGGTTTCTGTTACCTGAGGGGCTGTCTTTTTCAGGACATAGCTGTAGCCTGCTGTTTTTTCTTCCACATCATCTGCATTGTCTGTCTGGACTTCATCCAGGCTGTAGGAATGCGGCACAGCCGTCGCAGAAAACATAGCAAGCCCTTTGATGGTAAAGCACCATTCACGCTTCCCGTTTTCTTCTTTGCCTATGCTGCTTACTGTGATCACGCCGGTGCTTCGATTCAGTACTACATTACAACTATCACTGCCATCCTCTTTTTGGGACGAAACTTCAACCGCTTTCGGAATGTCTGTATAGGCACCTCCGTCCCGATAAAGCTGAAACTGTATAGACTTTGGCCGTACTCCCTCGGCATTATTCTCATCGTTCCAGACTTTTTTCGCAGAGATTTCAGTCTGACCGATACGGGTGTTTGTAATAAATACCTCTCCATTTTCCGCCTGCATCTGTGTCCGATAAGAACGTTCTTTATTCTCTGCTATTCCTGACAGAATGACATCATTTCCAGATGCCGCAGCAATCAGCTGCTGATATGTATACTCTGCCGGTGTTGCCTGATCCTTATTCGGATCTCCGACGTAGTGTTCTACTACAATGTAATTGGTCCAGCTGTCTTTTTTTCCATCTGTCCACGCATTGCCGTCAATGTTTTCCTGCAAAGTGGAGTAAGAAATCTGATTCGTATATTCCCCCTTATTGCTGAGTGTGGTCTGATAGTATTTGACACCTTCCAGATTATTAAGATCTACCGTGTCTGTGTCATTTTTATTCAGCGTTTTTTTCTGTTTCTCCAGTGCCTCTTTTATCTGGGTCTTTCGGTAGACACGAATCTGAACGTTTTTTCTCGTTTCACCATCTTTCACTTCGTCGCCGTTATCCTGCCAAAGTTTCGTCACAAAGATATACGATGTACCATCCTCTGTCAGTCTCCAGTTTACGATTTTCGTTTGTTCAGGTGTCCGATAATATCTGACGGACCATTTTCGATTCTTGGAAGTGTCCTCTAAGGTTATGTGGCTGCCGTTTTGGCTTATAAAGCCAATTTCTGTTGCGCGGTAATAATACACATAACCTTCTGCATCATACTTTGGAAGATCTTGAATCGTTTTTTCCCACGTTCTTCCCTTCTCTTTTGCAATCTGCCACACTTCAGATGCTGTATCGCCTGTACCGTTTTTTACAACTTCATAATCAGCAAGTGAGCCGTCCGCCTTATCCTTTGTAGAACGACGTTCCAATTTG
>NZ_JBBMEK010000370.1:0-2319 GCF_040096555.1 Coprococcus intestinihominis
TCCATGCAAAACCTTCCGGTGAATCATCCAGTTCATACAAAGCCGGCTCATTCTGATAGAAATGCAGCAAATCACGATAGTAATGGTTCAGCTGCTGATGCTCCGAATATTTCTCAAGCAAATGCCAGTCCAGACTCTTAGCCTCATTCCATTCCGCTGTCTGGGCGAAATCCTGTCCCATAAACAGCAGTTTCTTGCCCGGATGCATCATCATCAGACCATAGGCTGCTCTGAGATTGCCGAACTTCTCCGGCATTGTTCCCGGCATCTTGTAAATCATAGATTTCTTCAAATGCACAACTTCGTCATGCGAAAGCACCAGCACATAATTCTCGCTGTAAGCATACATAAAGCTGAATGTGATCTGATTCTGATGGTACTTACGGAAAATCGGATCGCACTTCATATACTCAAGGAAATCGTGCATCCATCCCATGTTCCATTTATAAGTAAAGCCAAGACCGCCGTCATCCACATCTCCAGTTACCTTCGGCCAGGCTGTAGATTCTTCCGCGATCATCATAGCCCCCGGATTTCTCTGTGCCACAATAGAATTCAGATGCTTCAGGAAAGTAATGGCCTCATAGTTCTGATTGCCGCCATCCTCATTCGGAATCCAGTTGCCGGAAGAACGACCAAAATCAAGATACAACATGGAAGCCACTGCGTCCACACGCAGACCATCCACATGGAACTTCTCAATCCAGAATAATGCATTGGCCACAAGGAAATTGGAAACCTCTGTTCTGCCGTAATTAAAACAATAGGTGCCCCATTCCGGATGCTCTCCCTTTCTCGGATCCTGGTGTTCATACAGTGCTGTACCGTCAAAACGTCCCAGTCCAAACTCATCCTTCGGAAAATGTGCCGGTACCCAGTCCAGAATAACGCCAATGCCATGATCATGCATATAATTCACAAAATACATGAAATCCGCCGGTGTACCGTATCTGGCTGTCGGAGCATAATAGCCGGATACCTGATAGCCCCAGGAACCATCAAAAGGATGCTCAGAAAGACCGATCAGCTCCACATGCGTATAACCCATTTCCAGAACATAATCTGCCAGCTCCACCGCCAACTTCTTAAAATTATAAAATTCTCCCGGCATGGAAGGATCTTTCTTCCATGAACCCGGATGCACTTCATAAATTGCCATTGGTGATTCTGTCTTCTTCTCCTGATGCGCCTTCCGCCATGCCTGATCCGTCCAGTCAAAATATCGTATATCCGCAACAACAGATGCATTATCCGGACGAAGCTGTGACTGATTGCCATAAGGATCCGCTTTCAAAACCGTATAGCCCTGGCTGGTCTCCACCGCAAATTTATATAAGTCTCCTGCCTTCACCCCCGGAACAAAAATATCCCATATTCCGGACTGCTGAACCGGCTGCATCGGATGCGCCGTTCTGTCCCAGTTGTTAAAATCGCCTACCACGCTGACACTTCTTGCATTCGGTGCCCATACAGAGAAATAAGTGCCCGCTTTGCCGTCTTCTTCAGCCAGATGCGCCCCCATCTTCTCATAAATCTCATAATGTGTCCCCTTTGCAAATAAATAGGTGTCCAATTCTGAAATTCTGTGTTCTAAAGCCATTGTATACCTCCCTGTCTCCTAAACGTAAATCCCGTATAAAAATTGATGAACCAATTCGTGTGCCTGACCTCCTGATAATTCCGGTCTGCTTTCTGCATCTCTGCCAAACCAGTAGAGCATATAATTGTTCAGCATTCCGAAAAAACCGATACTGTACTGTTCCTGGCGCCCCCGCATATTGCCGATAATATCTCCGGCTTTCAGAAACATGTCGGTCAGCATTCTGATAATCTCCTGCATGCACGGATAAATCACTTTGTAGGTGTCGGATTCTTTCGCAGAATACATCATAGCCATCATCAGCTTGTAATAAGCCTCATGACTGCTGCAGAAGTCCAAATAAAACTTCGTCAGAAGCTCCAGATTCATCGGCAAATCTCCTGCATATTCTGCCCGTACTGCCAGGCCGTCCCTCAACTGCACATAATCCTCCCGGGCAACTGCCTCAAGCAAACCGTACTTGCTGCCAAAATAATGATACAGCGTTGGCTTCGTCACTCCGGCCGCATCTGCAATTTCCTGAACACCAATGGCATCATAGCCTTTTTCATAGAAAAGCTGCAATGCTTTCTGCAAAATATTCATCCGATTGTCCATGCTTTTACCTCCTGACACCAGTATACCATTCGGTATAATAAAAAGCAATGGCTTTGCTTATTAATTCTCCTTCAAACTGTACCCATCTTCACTATTTTCTTCCAGAGTATACTTCAGCAAAT
>NZ_JBBMEK010000371.1:0-2308 GCF_040096555.1 Coprococcus intestinihominis
CAGTCAGTAGTCTTATTGTACTCTGAGGTATTTTCAATTTTCAACATCCACGCTTTTTATTATACAGGAAGCTCCTTAGTGGTATAAGCATAACGGTTGCGTTGTCTGCATTGTGTGACGCTACCGCTTCGTTAATAAGTTGTTTGCCGGCACTTTCCAAATTGTTTGCTGAGTGCAGGATTTCTGAGATTCGACTATCCGGAAGATAGTCTGAGATCCCATCGCTGCATAGAAGCATCACACCATTATCTAAAATAGGGTAGTATTCATCAGCTTGCAAAACATAACCATTCTGGCCATAACCAATATAACGATTCAAGTTTTTTCGAGCAGGAAAACCAGAGAGTTCCTTTCTGGTCAAAAGCCCAAGGTCAAGCATTCGCTGCCCTTCGGTATGATCTTTTGTGATTTGAATGAGTGCATCATTGTTAAAATGATAAGCACGACTGTCACCTATATTTAAGATGGCATAATCCGCCCCACAAATGACAAACAAGACAAGGGTTGCACCCATGCCTTTTAATTCTCCGTGGTTGCGGCTTTTTTCACAAACAATAGCGTTGATTTCTGCAACGCTTGATTGCAGGTAGGCTACGACTTCTTTGATATAAGAACAGCTCTGCAATACTTTTCCTGTTTCAGCAAGTTTTTCTACACATATTCGACTGGCAACTTCACCAGCGTTATGTCCGCCCATACCATCACTGATCGCAAAAAGATGTACCTTTGAGCGAGTATCATCAGTGACAAAGCAACAGCAATTATCTGACATCTTTTTTTGCTCATCGGATGTCAAATACAAGCCATTGATAAGAAAATTATCTTCGTGGTTTGGTCGTTTGCCAATGTGGGAATAACATACTGGTTTTTCCATAAGCAAAACCTCTCATTCCCCAATAATTAGTTGGTAGTGTCTGCGTTATCATCCAAATGGTTTATCTTATTTAGGAAAGCTAGTCCTTCTCCGTCCTGAAGCCCAATAAAATACAGACGCTCAATCTGTTCTGTATCAAATAAGAAAAGCTTCTCAGGATCAAGAATTCCCTCAGGATATAAGCAGGCACTGTAGTCCCATACTTTATCGGAGTTTGCCTGTTTCTGTTTGACTCCGACAATCATAATTCGTTTTTGGCTCTCTTTTAACAAAACAACAGAACCAATAGGCAGAAATTTTTTCATTTCAAGCTCCTTTCTTATTTCGACAATTCAGTCAAAGTGAATTCGGCTCCACATTCTTGGCAGGTGAAACGATAAAAATAATGCTTAACTTGACGACCTTGGATATAAAGAGGAACCGAATTAGTATTATAGACTGAGCCATCTATAGTTTCACAGCACTTGCCTTTTTTCATTTGTCCACCGCATTTAGGACATGTTTTCTTTTTAAAAAGGAAATATGCCAATTCTTTAGCGGTGAAATCATATCTAAATGATTGAACACTCATACGTCATTCACCTTTCTAAAGTTAATCCCAAAATACGATAAAGTCCACGAAATTATCCCAGCCTTCATCGTTGAAGCCAATTTCAATACCTGCCGAGCCGCCGATCAAAGCGGCAGCACCACCTTCTAGCACAAATTTATTATCCTCGATGCCGACTTTTCCTTCAACGCCGACAGCACCAGCATATCCACCAACTTTTCCAGTTATCTCTAAACCAAGAATATTGATAGTACCAGATGCTTCACCTTCGACTGCGGCGACCATTGCCTCACCTTTTACGTTAGCGTTTACGCCGTCTTCACCAACAGAAAACTTTCCTTTGGCTTCAGCTTTTGCGGTGCCAACAGAACCTTCGGCTTTTCCCTCAACACCTAACATATCACTTCCAACATCGGCTTCGGCATCGCCTGCTAATACAGAAACGCCTGTACTGGCGCCAGCTACGGCTGTGATGAAGTCAGTCCTACTCTTTTCAACCCATTCTCCATCTTTGTATTCCTTTTTTGTCGTCGTTTTCATAATACCGGCATCTGCTTTGGCTTCAGCTTCACCTTTACCAAGATATGCATTGACTCCCGCATATCCCCATTCGTTTTGAGCTTCAGCACTGGCTTTTCCAACCCAAGCAGTGACACCAGGATTGTCCTCAGAAAATTCATATCCAAGCCAATCAGCAGTTCTGCTGGCAGAAGGAGTGCGAGAGTAGTCGAAAACCGATGGCGTGTTACCAAAAGGAATACCGCTGGTGATATAAAGTAAACTTGTTACTGGAGAAACCAAATTTAATAGAGTAGGGAGTACATAAGGCTTTGTAATAAATACATCCTTAATCAATTTTGACCAATCAAAATTAAGCTGTCCTC
>NZ_JBBMEK010000372.1:0-2288 GCF_040096555.1 Coprococcus intestinihominis
ACAACCTCATTGAAAATAAACAACAATTAAAACTTAACCTTTGGCATCCTCACACTCTCCGGTAACCAGCTTTTCACCAGTGCATACGTCTCTTCTGTGCATTCCGCAGACACATTCCCAGAAAATATAAAATCATAAATATTTCTTTTTTTCTTAACAAAAGTCATTGTAAAAATCACTTGGCTATGCTGACTCCATTGAGTATTTTCTATTTTTATTTCATCATATTCTTCCCATGGATACATTTTGGTCCAAACTTTAAAATTATTAAATGTAATTGCAATCCCCTTTTCATTCATTACATATGACCTGGAAATTTCTATAAAAAAGCACAGTAAAATTAAATATATCGCACCAATACCTATAATAGTTTCACAGATTCCTGTTCCTTCTCTACATAACAAAAAACCAAATAAAACTAAAACTATTAAAAAAAATATAGAAACTCCCCAAAATCCTCTATTGGCATCCTTTTCAGGTAAACCGCCTCTTATCTCTTTCATGACTTTCTCCTCCCTGGCATAACCAAATCTTTTCGAGGCAGCAGCCAATTCTGCTGCCTGTTATGAAGTGACCTTTGTCAAGTGTAAATTACAAAAATCACCACAAACTTTTCCTTTCCTAAATTTTAACACTGGGTACAGAGGCAGAGCCTCAGATCTAACAGTCCCCGGCCTTGGCCACTCTGTTATACGTGGATTGGTTACCAACAGGTCAATGGTCCGCCGTGAATCTTGCTGTCTCCTAGCGTGAATCAAAATATATAAGTATAATGTCAACAGAGGTGGTTCGCAAATAACTCGGACCTAAGAATGCTCCAAGACCCTGCCTCTGCATCCAGTGTTAGTGTTGTTATGCAGATGAAATCTGATAGTATCAGTTTCATCTGCTTAGTTACTTTTCATGATATTCAGATGTTTCTGTCACAGGCCTTGCCGCAAAGCGGTGCGTAGCAGCCTTGACTGAAGCAGCTGGATATCATATTTAGGACATATTTCCTGTAGCCATTCCCCACATAAAACAGGCAAGCTCTCTTGCTATTGCAGTAGTCGCTATATTTCTATTTATCCCCTTGTTTAATGTCATCTTGTAGAATCGTCTACGCAGTCTTTCATTAGCCTTATCTGCATATGCTATTACTTCCGCACAACATCCTTGTTGACGTTGTTTCAATGCTATAGATTTATGTCCTACATTACCTCGTGTATAACTTTGAGCTGCTTCTACCATCAAGCGTCTTAAATGACTGTTTCCTGCTTTGGTGATGCTATATCTGTTTCTATCATCACCACTTGAATTCTCACTTGGAACCAAACCTAAAAATCCTGCAAATTTTGGTGCTTTTTCAAATCTGTTAAAATCACCAATCTCAACAACCATCGATAATGCTGTATGCGTTTTGATTCCTAAGAAACATCCCATGTTTCGAACTTTTTCTTTGTATTTTTCACCTGATGCAAGCTCTTCAATTCTGTTATCAAGACGCTCAATCTTTTCTGTAAGATATTCGTAAGTTACAAGATACTCTGACAATGTTTCTTTGTCTAATCCTGTTAAATCAAGATTCTTAAGCCATTTCATATGTGCGATTGTCCAATATGTTTTTCCGCCTTCAAACTTCTTGCCCTGACGAAGTACAAATGCAAGAATCTGCTGTTTAATCTTCTTAAGCATAAGCTTCTGATCATCACGCATGCGAATGTATTCTTTAACAGAATTATCTTCATCATCAGGAACATATACTTCGCTATAAGTATGAAACGCTAAACATCTTGCTATGTTTGCTGCATCTCGTTTATCAGTCTTAACACGGTTTGTATTGGTAATAGCCATTGTTGTCGGGGCAAGAATCTTACAATCTACGGCATGGTCTGTAAGCTGATGGTATAATGAATATCCTAGGCATCCTGCTTCATATCCACAAATAAAAGTTACATCCTCTCCATATACCTTTCTCATTGATTCTATGTATTTAAGAATCAACTTGTAATCCGAAGGTATTGTCTGTTTATACTCAACCTTATCAGTATCATAACAATAACAACATAAAGTGTAACTTTCCTTATGGACATCCATTCCTACATAAACTATACTATTCATATGTGACCTCCTATTGTATGCGGTAATCCCTGTTACCTGATATTTTTTTCATCAACTAATATCATACAGGTAAATCCACGAATCTACAATTGTGAGGTCACTTCATATTGTCTCTTAATTATACCATCTCCTTTTGCGCTTTGAAAAGATATGCCAGTACATTAAGTCGCATATTTCCATCTTTCCAC
>NZ_JBBMEK010000373.1:0-2286 GCF_040096555.1 Coprococcus intestinihominis
AAATCCAATAAATGGTGTGTTCGTGTTTTGATTGAACTCATGGGACTTTTGGAACATGATGACAAAGAACGGAGAAGAATTGCAAAAGAAGTAGAAAAAGAAATGGAAGAGGCTATGCAAAATGATAAGGCAGCCTGATAAATGTATGGAGAGTCTTCGGGCTCTCCGTTTCTATGAAGGAGGTTTTAGAATTGTTTGAAACGATGATTCACAGTACAGAAGAATTGAATGCAATGGCGGTTCATTTGAGATTATCTGAGAATTTTTCGGAATTAAAGCTGCTGGCGTCAGAATGGCTTGTTCCGGAAGAGCATGTTCAGGACTTTATAGCCGGAAAACGTGCCCAGCTTGCGGAAATTCCATTTGAGGAAAGGGAATACGACTCTGCGGTTGAGAAATTAAGAGCTGAAATGTGGCTTATCAAGGATCAGATGTTTACAGATATTGTTTCCAAGTATTTAATCAGAAAGGCAGAAGATAACCCAGTCTTTGGTATGCAGGTACTTCAGAAACATAAAACAATTCAGAAATGTATGAATTATATTATGGAACAAGCCTATAAAATTGCTAAACAAGAACATGAAAAGAAAACCAGCGGCAAGCGGCCGGCGTCAGGACGGAATCAGAATGTGGCGCTGGGAATTTCAGAACTTCAGGTGTATCAATGGGCAGAAGATTACTATGCACTGGATGATGCAAAAAAAGAGGCTGAGGAAAGAGCGAAAGAGCAGAAGAAAAGGGTAAGCAAACAAAAAAAGAGTATACAGCGTAAAACACAATCCTCATCCTCAGAAAAACCGATTTCAGCAGTACCAACCAAGAATACAGTACCACCGAAAAAGAAACAGCCGGAGAACATTCAGCTGTCATTGTTTGATATGACGAATTCGGACAGTTAGGAGTTGGGAGAGGAGGAAACGGATGAAGGCGTATAAAGGCTTTAAAAAGGATTTAACCTGTCTCGGTTACAAATTTAATGAAGACGGGATAAACAAAACAGATCAGGCTAATTGCAGGAAAAATGGATTTCACTGTGCAGAAAACCCAATGGATTGTCTTGATTATTATTCTGACTGGAAAAACTCAGTTTATTACGAAGTGGATGCAGCAGGTGATATTGATGAAGATGAAATTGACAGTAAAATTTCCTGTACCGAGATGCAGCTGGTTAAACGTCTTACGATAGAGCAGTTGCTGTTTGAAGGACTTATTTATATGGTAGAACATCCCGAACGGAACTGGAATGGACATGTAAAAAAAGAATGTGGAAAGGCGTATAACGGTTTTGTAGTTGTGCGTGGGAAAAATCCAATTGCATCAGGGAATTTGGGTGATATTCTTGTACTTTTGCAAGAGGAAGAAAATTGTTCTGCAATAGAGGAAGTGGCATTTTTAAAAATTGATGGAAGCAGATGTTATCCGAAAATTGATTATACTGTAAAAGGAATTGCAAATGATCAGGAGGAGGTTTGTGCATGAAAAAAAGTGTCTTACTTACATTAACGCCGCCTAAATTGACAAAACAGTTGAGAGAACAGGCAGAAAAAGATATACCTGTAATTGATAATGCATGGGGCAGGAGGAAAGAATATAAATACAATAGTTATATAAAGGCTAAAATTGAAAAAGGCTATTTGATACTTTCTGTCTTTAAAACGGAATTTGTGCGTTCGGGTTCCAAATATCCAATGTATATTGTCTATTTTGATAGGAAAAAAGGAGAATACTTATCACTGGAAACAGAAACAGGTAAATGGAGAACTGCAATGCTGGAAAATCTTGACGCAGGTCTTTCTTGTTATAACTTTAAACATTATATTTCCGAAAAAGATGCAGAGAAGATCAAGAAATATCTGAAGATAGGAGAGGGTGATTTTTATTCAATATGCCAATACCAATCATCTCTACGGACAAAACGTTTAGACAGGCAGTACAAACGCAAAACAGATGAATGGGATCAGATATTAAAACCTGTTCGCAGTATTCCGAAAGACTGGAATAAATGGGTTCTGCGCAGAGCAATTTCTGAACACTATATATTTTACTACTATAAAAGGAGCAACTCAACAGAAGGGTATTGTACTTGCTGTGGTAAAAAAGTGGCTGTAGAGAAACCAAAATACAACGGAGAAGGTGTATGTCCAAATTGCGGTCAGGCTATAACATATAAGTCGATTGGAAAATTTGGTCGGATATGGACAAAACAGGAAACTGCGTATTTAATCCAGCGTTGTCATCCTGGCTTTATAATAAGGGAGTTTTCCGTCTGCATGGCTGTGGGAAAAG
>NZ_JBBMEK010000374.1:0-2285 GCF_040096555.1 Coprococcus intestinihominis
AACATATCAGCCTCAGAAATTCGGATCATATCTCCCGGTGTCGGGTCATACATATGACTCTCCATTCCCGGCAGCAGAACCAGACTCACATCCGCATGATCGCCGCCGATCTGTCTGGCAAAATCATACTGAGGAAACAAGGTTGTCACCACCTGCAGTCTGCCGTCAGACGCTTTATCAGCGGATGCCACCTGATGCCCGCAGCCTGCCAGCACCCACACAGCAAGCAAAAGCACCGGCAGTAATCTTATTCTATTCTTTATCATATCATTACACTCTCTTTCCTTAATGGAACCAAGTTTCATTAAGGAATGATACAATGATATTTCTGAAATGTCAACTACTAATTTGAAAAATACATTGGCCGCTCCGTCGGTTCTTCTGTCTGCCGCCGGATCAAACTACCGGAAAATCTCCCGCAGAACCTTTCCCTTTGCCCCCGGAAGCTCCAGTCCCATGATCTCGGCCATGGTCGGGCCCTCATCCATCAGAGACATCTCTTCAATCTCCACTCCCGGCATAATATCCGGTCCAACAGCCATGAAAACAGTCTGATAGTCTTTCCTTCCCGGGTGAAAACCGTGGGTTGCCCGCTGCACCTCAGGAATCTCTCCCATATCCAGCTCATTCTGAAAATAAAATCCGCGCCGTGCTTCCAACATAAAAGTACATTCCGGGTCTGCCCCCAGCTCCTTCGCCTTCTTCGATGAATAAATGGCCGCAATGCCATTATCCGGATCATTCTTCATGGCACACAGCCAATCATAGATTTCATTCTTGATCCGAATCTGCTCAGACTTCTCCAGTCCGTTCTTCCTGATATAAATATAGGCTGAACCATCACAATTCTGACAGTAAGCCTTCCAGTCCGTAATCCTCCCATGCTGTACCCTGATATATCCCTGCTCACGCAAAAATCGGTTGATCAATATAATATTCTGAACATCCAGCTGACTGTGATCACCGAGAAGCACTACCGTTGTATCCCGCTTCACGGACATTCCGCACCTGTGCAGCAAATGCATCAGTTCTCCGACTCTCCGGTCATGTCGCTCTATCGCCGCATGGGCTTCCTTCGAATGCACACCAAAATGATGCCGCTGTGTATCCAGATCTGTCAGATGTACAAACATCATATCCGGTCTGTAAGTCCTGATCGTATAATTCATGGAAGCCTGCACAAAATTGTCCAGGGCCGGCTGTCGAATACCGTCTCTGAGGCTGCCGAACTTCCGGTTCAGGGTCAACTGATACCCCAATGTGCCATTGGCCGCCGATGTCATGATCTGATTCGACCACCTGTGGTTGGCAAAAATCTCCGGAAGATTCCATGTAATATCAGACTTCGCCGTCACCGGCCATAAAAGGGCCGCCACCTGCATGCCCTTCTTCAATGCCTCATCATACAATGTCGTCCCCTGAATATACTTCCGCTGCCAGAACCAATCCGGCGATGAGCGTTCCGGCTGAATCAAAATATTGTTCACAATTCCGTGTTCTGCCGGCGGCCTGCCGGTCACGATCGTCGTATGGGCCGGATAGGTCAGTGACGGGTACACCGAACGGACTTGCCTGCAAAAAGCCGCATGGTCAATAAACTTCTTAAAGTTCGGCAGCTGCGAAAACATCTCAAAGTCCGTACTGCCCAAGGCATCCAGTGAAATAACGATCAATCGCTTACTCTTCATCCGATTCATCTCCTCTGATACGCCGCATATGTTCCTTCATCTCTTTCTCATAGCCCAGATCTCCCATGTGATAGAACTTCTGATCCTTAAAAGCATCCGGAAGGTACTGCTGTCTGACATAATGATTCGGATAGTCGTGGGCATACTTATAGCCAATGCCATGTCCAAGCTTCGCTGCCCCGCCGTAATGGGCATCCTGCAGATAAGGCGGTACCGGAGCTGCCTGGGTTGAACGCACCAGGGCCATCGCCTCATCGATCGCCATGATCGCTGCGTTGCTCTTCGGTGCACAGGCCACATAGGCTGCTGCCTGGGCCAATGTGATCCGGGCTTCAGGCATTCCCAGTCTTTCAACCGCCTGGGATGCGGCAACAGCCACCTGCAGTGCCTGAGGATCTGCATTGCCCACATCCTCTGATGCACAGATCATAATTCTTCTGGCAATAAAAGCCGGCTCCTCCCCCGCATACAGCATTCTTGCAAGGTAATAAATAGCGGCATCCGGGTCCGATCCCCGCATGCTCTTAATAAAAGCTGAGATCGTATCGTAATGATTGTCTCCGTTCTTGTCATAACGCATCACACGGCGCTGAATAC
>NZ_JBBMEK010000375.1:0-2273 GCF_040096555.1 Coprococcus intestinihominis
ATGGATATACAGAAGAAAATGACCGTTTGTGACCGTTCACAGAATGGTCATTTTTTCGTCACAAAATCCCCACCAAAGCATCACAAATATTGGTTATGCTATACCTTGAGAGAAAATAGCATGCTATAAAGCATGAAACAGACAATTACGAAACCCATTAGATATGGAAAATGCTAAAATTCTTGGGTTTCGTAATTGTCTGTTCAAATAGTGAGAAGGAGGAGAGAGGCTTTGATAGAAGTCAAAAATCTTGTGAAGAAATACGGCGATCATATTGCTGTAGATCATCTGAGTTTTACAGTGGAAGAAGGCCATATTTACGGTTTTCTGGGACCGAACGGTGCCGGCAAATCCACAACGATGAATATGATTACCGGTTATATCGGACCGACAGAAGGCAGCATTATGATCAACGGGCATGATATGCTGGAGAATCCGGAGGAGGCCAAGAAATGTATTGGTTATCTGCCGGAGATCCCGCCTTTGTATACAGATATGACACCCCTTGAATATCTGCGTTTTGCGGCCGAATTAAAAGGAATTGCCAGGAATAAAAAGGAAGAAGAGGTTCAGAGAGTGATCGCAGATGCCAAATTGGAGGCGGTGTCAGACCGTCTGATCCGGAATCTGTCCAAAGGTTACAAACAGCGTGTAGGTCTGGCCCAGGCACTGCTTGGATATCCGGAGGTGATTATTCTGGATGAGCCGACAGTCGGCCTGGATCCGGCGCAGATCATTGAGATGCGCGGATTGATCCGAAGTCTTGGCAAGAAACATACCGTCATTCTGAGTTCCCATATTTTGTCTGAAATCAGTGCAGTCTGTGATGATGTGCTGATTTTGTCCCACGGCAAACTGGTGGCCAGTGACACAACGGATAATCTTGGCAAGCTCATGGAAGATAAGGTAACACTGCATCTGACAGTCAAAGGGGATGAGGCGGCTATCAAAGGCGCACTGGATGCTGTTGATGGTGTTGAAAATATTGAATATACGGATTCTGAGGAAAAAGGTTGTGTCGATGTGATGATCCAGAGCGATCCGAAGACAGAAGTCCGTGAGATGATCTTCTACAGACTGGCAGCTGTCCAGTGTCCGATTTATGCCATGAATCAGATGAAGAAGTCATTGGAGGATGTCTTTATTGAATTGACAGCCGAGGGTACTGAAACATCTGCAAAGGCACAAAACAATGAAGATCCTCATGAAGAAGATTCTCATGAAGATGAGTTACATGAGGAAGATCATGAAGAACATGAAGAGCACCCGGGAGAAACTGACGAGACAGATGAAGAAGACGGAAAGGAGGCAGCAGAATATGACAGCGATTTATAAAAAGGAATTACGTTCGTATTTTACATCCATGACGGGCTATATCTGCATGGCCTTTATGCTGGTTGTGATCGGTATCTATTTTGCGGTGATCAATCTGTCTTCAGGCTATCCGTATTTCGGCTACACATTGTCCTGCGTCATTGTCTTATTCCTTTTGATGACACCGGTACTGACAATGCGTATCCTTGCGGAAGAGAAAAACCGGAAGACGGATCAGCTGCTTTTGACGGCGCCTGTTTCACTCTGGAAAATTGTCATTGGTAAATATCTGGCGATGGTGACAGTATTCGGCCTGGCCCTGCTGATCACCTGCTTTTATCCGTTGATTCTCAGCCGGTTCGGTACCGTTTCCCTGCCGATGGCTTATACAGCCATTTTGGGTTATTTCCTGTATGGTGCAGCCTGCATAGCCATTGGACTGTTTATCTCATCAGTAACGGAGAGTCAGGTTATTGCAGCATTGCTGACATTCTTTGTGCTGCTTGTATTTTATATTACAGGTGTGATCACCAACGCATTGCCGTCAACGGCGGTGGCATCTTTTGTTATTTGGATTTTCGTTATTCTTTTTGCAGCATGGCTGGTGTATAACCTGACATCCAATATAAAGATCGCAGTTGCGGCGGCTATCATTGCGGAAGCTGTCAATGTTATCATTTTCTTTGCAAAATCAGAATGGATGGCCGGTTCTGTGGCAAAAGTGCTGGGTGCCTTTAATATGACATCCTTCTTTTCTAACTTCGGTTCCGGTGTCTTTGATATAACGGGTATTGTCTATTACCTGTCTATTATCGGATTCTGCATCTTTTTGACGATACAGTCCATTCAGCGCAAACGCTGGGGCGGCGATGCCTTGATGACAGCCGTTGTGCTGGCCATCGTTGTGGTGATCAATCTGGTAGTGGGTCAGATTCCGGTGAAATATACACAGTTTGACC
>NZ_JBBMEK010000376.1:0-2269 GCF_040096555.1 Coprococcus intestinihominis
CCTCAAGATATAACAATGGATTGACAGCCACACCATTCTCCTCGACCTGGAAATGCAGATGATTACCTGTGGAACGGCCTGTTGTACCGCTCAGACCAATCTGCTGTCCCTTCTCAACATGATCGCCGACTTTGACATAAATCTCAGAATGATGCATGTATTTCGTCACCAGGCCATTACCATGGTCGATGGTGATCAGATTACCTGCAGACCCCGAATAACCTGCAAAGATAACGGTTCCGCTTTCTGCTGCATACGTCGGGATATTCTCACTGCCTGTACCAAGATCAAGCCCCTTATGGAATTTATTGTCAAACTCTCTGAATCCGAAGTTGCTTGTCACAACCGCACCCGGACAAGGATCTGCAAATCTGCCGATCATCGCTGAAAAATCCTTCAGTGTCATATCATCCAGACGATACAGATCATACAGTTCCATCAGCTTGATCAAGCTCTTGCCATAATTCAGATCTGTTGCCCAGCGCTGTCCAATACGCATCGCAAAGGTATTGGCATCATTGACACCGCTGATCAGATCACCGTAACCATTCTGAAGAACCTTGCATCTGTCCTCAATGGCTTCACTGTATGTATTGTACGCACGGAATGCAGATGTTGTAGAATAAATCTTTCCATCCTTCGTCATCTCAGATGTACGCATTGAGACACTTCCTGCAGTACCTGAACCTTTAATGCCGAATAAGTTACAGTAACCGTAGGCCAGTCCTGAAAGTCCCTGTCCTTTGTTGCCGCCCGGTCCGTATGTACCATAACCGGATTCCTGTATGATCTGGGCAATTGTAACAGAAGCCGGATAACCGTATTCATCCTGGCTCTTTAATGCTCCGACAATCATCTCCTGAGTAATAAATGACGGCAGACCCTTAATCGGAACATCTACATTATACTGTACTCTATCACCGATCTTCTTGAAAACACCGGATGCCTTGTAGGAAACATCCTGCTGAGTATTGCTGCCTGTCTCTGCAGTTGTCTGAGACTCCGTTGCTTTTGAATCTGTCGATGCCGAAGCATTATCTGATGAAGACCCAGGTGTCGTTGTCTCCGATGACGCAGTCTCCGACTGAGATTCTGATTCTGTTTCGGATCCTGTCTCTGTTGTTTCTGTCTCTGTTGTACCGGTTTCAGTATCTGTTGCCCCTGTCTGGGATTCTGTCTCTGATTCCCCTGTTCCTGTCTGGGACTCTGTCTCAGTCTCAGAAGCTGATGTCTCTGAAGCCTTTGTCTCAGTCTCTGTTGTCTCCGGTGCCTTTGTCTCGGTATCCGACGCTTTTGTCTCGGTCTCCGGTGCCTTTGTCTCGGTCTCTGTCGTATCAGGGATCTCAGCACCTGTCTCCGGGTCTACCTTGCTGCCGCTGGAATTATATAAATAACCGGATGTCTCACTGTAAGTCAGTTCACCATTCGCCAGCATACCTGCTACCTTGTCTGATACACGTTCATAAACACCATTTATGTCTTTCGCTTCTGTATCACTATATGCTGCCTGCGATGCCGTGGACGCTTCGTCCGCGTATACTGCCATCGGCTGGGCTGCAAGCATAGCAGCAACTAAAACACTTGCTGTATACTTCTTCCATGTGCATTTCTTCAATTCTATTCAGTCTCCTTTTCTAATCACTTTGTTGTCACGCATTGCATTCTGTTCCCACATTAGTTAGAAACGACCACTATTTATTATACTCTTTTTTTGCCGTTTCTGTCAAGTTCTTTGGTGAGTTGCAACTAACTTTTTTTCTTTCTGTAAAAAATCTCCTGCCATGATTTCCTTTCTTATACTACATCATGTCTATTATAACTCGTTTTTCCATCATATGCACCCAACAATTATCGCAATTTGTTTATTTGATATGTCGTTTATTGCGAAAATATTATATACTATACTGTATCATCAATTCTAAAAACGCCACCTTGAAAGGTGTGATTTTTTTCTTCGCAGATGCCTGCGCACCTGGCAATCCAAAGGATGCTTCTGTTGAAGATCAGAAAGAACTTTTCAAAAAAATCATTAAATAAACGTAACTTTATATAGCAGTGTCTTATATTTCAAGTAAACATCCTCCTGTGCTGCAAGTATTCTGTATACAATTTAGTACAAAGAATCTTCTTGACAATTTTTCAAAAAGGTCTATAATCTGTAATTGTTTCAAGAACAAACAACAAAAGCAACGATCAGGACACGATTTTCTTAGCCCGGTATTCTTTCAGAGAGCTGACGGTTGGTGTGAGTCAGCAGATACTTAAGAGA
>NZ_JBBMEK010000377.1:0-2230 GCF_040096555.1 Coprococcus intestinihominis
TTATATTCTGAAGCTGCTGTAAATGATATATGCATTAAGAGCAGTCCTGTTTTCTAATTTTAGCTAACTGGCATTACTACTTTAAGGCTCCCTTTCATGCAAACACCATTTTATCTTATCCCAAATTCATCCTCCGCTCCATCCTCCACCTTATATATGAATACCCATTCCAAATATTTGCTTTTACCGGATACTCTTTCATGTAAACAAATACAGTGTGATATTTAATAAAATGCAATCTACACCAATTATGTATATCCTTCATATACAAGTCATTCATACCATTCACCCACTGTTCTAAAGACCATATATCTTTATCTGACAATAACTCCATTATGAACAGTACATTATAATATTGAATGACACCTACCCTCTTCCCTTCCTCTATTAACCTTTTACACAATAACCTATACTTAATGTTCATAGCGTTCCTATGCCCTCCCTCTAATCTATAATATTCCATCCTTATACACGTTATATATATAATTATTATATAGTACATATAATACTTTGGATCATATCCAATGCCTCCTCACCGCGGACCTCACCAACGATAATTCTGTCCGGCCGCATCCTCAAACTGGTACGGATCAGGTCCCTCAGTGTCACATTACTGACTCCGTCACCATCCGCCTGACGCACTTCCATTCTCACCAGGTTTTCTATTCCGTGGATCTGAAGTTCCGCAGAATCCTCAATGGTGATCACCCGCTCTGTTTTAGGAATGTAATCCGCCAGAACATTCAAAAATGTTGTTTTCCCTGTACTGGTAGCCCCGCTGATAAATATGTTGTACCCTGCTTTCACAAGCACTTTCAAATATTCTGCCGCCTCCTGACTGATGGACTCCCAGCGGATCAAATCCTCCATTGTGATCGCTTCCTCGGGAAATTTTCTGATTGTCAGAATCGGTCCGTTGAGTGCCACAGGATCCAGGACAACGTTCACTCTGGATCCGTCTTTCAATCTTGCATCCACAATAGGAATTGATTCATTGACCTGTCGATTTGAGCGTGAAACAATCTGCTGGATCACGTCTTCCAATTTTTCCCGGGATTCAAAATGCCTGTCCCAGGTGTAGATCCGGCCATCTCTTTCATAAAAAATCGCATCCGCCCCATTCACCATAATTTCTGTTACTGTTTTGTCATCAATCAGCTCCTGCAAAAGATCCAGTCTCCGGATCGCATTGAACAATTCCTGCCGCAGTGTCAGCTTCGTAACCGCACTCATATAAACTTCCCTGCTTTTTTCCATAATGACCGAATCTATGATTTCCCCAATCTGTGCATCCGATAATTCACTGCTCATATCCATTCTCTGACGCACCGTCTCCTGCAGCTGCTGTTTCAAATTCTGAAACTGCTCCATATCTTCATCCCCGCCCTTTATTCTTCAACATTCAATCTTTTTACCTTCTCTGAAAAACCTTCGCCGGCTGCCTTCCCAGCTGCCTTCAAAAAACGTTCTGTCAATTGTTCCGACCATGGCGCATGCTCCCCTGCTACATACCATTCATCACAACTGTCCATAACAATTCCCGGCGGCATCACCGTACCGAAATCCAGCAAAATCTGATCGTACTTTGTGTCTTTACAAAGCCTCTCAAGGCAAAACCGCCAGTCTTCCTCCTCCAATTCCCACATCTCCATCGGCATCGCCGCCCCGGCAATATATTCCACCGGTCCTTTGACAGCCATTCTTTCAACTTTCATCCCCAAATTACTGCTTCTTTGCTTCACATAATAAATAATCTCTGATAATCCTTCCTGCCTTCTTTCCCCCTCCATATACTGCTCAAATATCGTCACTGTTTCAAAATTCAAATACAGCAAATTCCCCATTTTGCCTTTCTGTCTGCACATTTCAAGTACCTTAAGAAAACTCTTTTCATTATTCACAGGCCTATATATCCCTGCACACACACACTCCTTTTTTCCATGATTTCTTTCCCACTGCAACATCCATCCATTTTCCTCACAAAATTCCAATAATCTTTGATAAATCACCCCTGCTGATTGGTATTTGTACACATTCCTCCCTTCCATTCCGATTATTTGTCCACTTTCATCCAGTATACATACATTCCCCTCTTTGACTTTTTCCCCATACAGCGCCATCAGTGATGAAGTTATCAATACCAGATCTGCCTTTTTCCACTTTTCATCCGATATCGGATGTTCCAGATACAGTTGGATATTAAATGGCGAATATGCCTGACGTCCAAGAA
>NZ_JBBMEK010000378.1:0-2193 GCF_040096555.1 Coprococcus intestinihominis
ACATAACGTACCCCTAAAAGCTCTCCAATGCGAAATCCGGTCTCAGCTAATAAAAGAAGTAACAACTGATCCCTGCAATTTGTACATCCATCCAAAAGAACGATAATGTTTTTTCTCTCTATGGTTCTCCCTTTTGATGAAACTGCGTTCAAATATCCATCAAATGACCGGCACAGCTTGGTCTTTCTAACGCCTATAGCATTTGTATACGAAATTGTCTTATCCGAAAGAACCAGCAATGAGCCAAACTGTTCATATTCCATTTCAAGAAATTGATAAAAACCAAACACATCATGTAAATATGCATTGCAGGTCCCATTATCTGGAATTTTCCTTACTTCCCCGGAAATATGCTTTCCCCCTTTAACCCAATAGAGAAAGTTCTGAAAAAATTCCATTTGTGCACTATAAGTCATCTCATAAACATCCTCAAACTGTCTCCCCTGTTCTTTCAAATATCCCATAAAATAGGATAATGAAAACGCAATACGCTTTACTGTATTGGGGGAACGATTTGAAGTTGTCTTATGCTTCAAATATTTTGTTGGATATACACAGATACTGGCATCCTCTGTCCGGCGAATCAGAAAATAAACTTTTCCATCATATCTCACATTTCCAACCTCATAAGTCTTCAAATTTCGATCACCCCCTCTTTTACTATATCTACATTATACACACCTTTTCTTTTTCATGTCAATTATTATTGATATAGATTATTATATATTGATTTTCTTTTGCTTTAAATCTACACATTTAGCAAAAAAAATTTCCCATACTAATTATCTGATTGATTGTTCCATTCCCACATGATATAGTGAAAATGGAGGTTTTATTATGAACAGTCAATTTGATAAATCAGCATTTTCAATACTCCTCAAAAGAGCACTTGGAAACCGAACACAAAAAAGTTTTGCCGAAGATATTCAAATAAGCAAGGAGCACCTTTCCCGTTTAGTAACGCAAAAACGGGAGACTCCACCTACTATAGATACTTTAACCAAAATTGCCTTAAATTCACAAAACAGAGTATCTTTGCAAGAGTTACTTTCTGTTTGTGGCTATGATCCAAACACTATATCCGTTCCTGCTGCCATCAATCATATGATGGAGGCCGTTAAGCTTGCTTTATCACATATTCCATATGAATTTTCCGAGCATTTATGTGATAACACCAGCTTTTACCAAATGACTTCATGTTTTGCAAACGGTCCCATTCACCAGTGGTATTTTCATTTTCTTTCAGACAATGCTTTTGGAACTGTAGACCATGAACTTTCTAGCAATCTTTTAAGTTTAATATCAAAAGAAATGAAGTCTGACGATAAAATCAGCTTTGTCACTTCGATTCCTTTGTTATTTCAGTACTACATGGAACACCGGCCTCATAATTTAAACTTAAACCTTTCGTTCATTCTAATTAACGAACATACATTAACTGTTTCAAAAGAAATAGTGCTTCAAACTGCCAGTTCAATACCTTATGAAGTTTTAAACAACTATACATTTCCATCAAACCCGGAATAATTCCGGGTTTTTTACTGCATTGGCTCACAATTTTATAATGCTTAGCCTCTTAAAATGTAAAAAGTATGCATCTTCTATATTTCTGTAAATTTTCACACAAAAAACTCCTAGAATCCCAATTCTCTTCAGTAGCTATTTCGTTTGCTTTCAGTTGATGTTCCACCTTTGGTCCAGCAAGTAAGAGCATTCTGAACAATTCCGGAAGATGCTCTTTTCCCAACTTTTCCTCAAACTGCTGTATCCACTGCTCCTGAATTTTATTTGAAATACTTATCTTCCGGCAGTCAAATCCATAACCTTCTGGTGCTGTCATCTGCAATTCATCTGCCACTTTTTCATAAAAAATTGTCAAACTCATCGTTTCAATGAAAGCATCTACTGTTTCCTGTGTTATTTCTTTTACCGTTTTCATTTATAATCTCCTCCTATCAGATTAACAAGGTCCTCCTGCTGCACCATGAAAAGCTCCTGCCGGGTATTTCCATTTGCCCTTTACATAAACAGACTCGACCGGAAACTCTCCCGTAAGCAGACTTTGAATCGCTTCTTTATCACCATGATATACACATGAGTCCGCACTACCGATATAAGTTTCCAAATCGCAATGGTTATCCAGCGTAAATCCAAGAATTTTTTCGTCCTGGCATAAAAGAGCATATTCTTTCG
>NZ_JBBMEK010000379.1:0-2191 GCF_040096555.1 Coprococcus intestinihominis
GCATATGTCCGGAATCGAACGTAAGGCAGTGAATGAGGGATTTGCCTTTTATGCACCTATTCGTTATTCTGAACTGCCGCGTTATTATGCAGAGAATGTCGAACCGATCCATGTGGCGATGTTCCAGGTGGCACCAATGGATGAGCATGGTTTCTTTAACTTCGGACCAAGTGCTTCTCATATGGCCAGCATGTGTAAGCGAGCACAGATTATCGTTGTAGAGGTTAACCAGAACATGCCGAGATGTCTGGGCGGTTTCAATGAAGGTATACATATTTCTCAGGTAACACATATTGTAGAAGGTGACAATCCTCCGATTGCAGAGATGGGTGCAAGCAAGGCAACAGCGGTTGATGAGGCCGTTGCGAAACTTATCGTTGAAGAAATTCCAAATGGTGCTTGTCTCCAGCTTGGTATCGGTGGTATGCCGAATGCAGTAGGTTCCATGATCGCAGAATCCGATCTTCGTGATCTGGGCGTTCATACAGAGATGTATGTGGATGCATTTGTGGACATAGCTATGGCAGGTAAGATCAATGGTTCTCGCAAGAATATTGACAGAGGCAGACAGGTATATGCTTTTGCAGCAGGTACAAAGAAGCTGTATGATTATGTGAACAATAATCCGGAATGTATGTCTGCACCTGTAGATTACACGAACTGTATTCAGTCTGTAGCTGCACTGGACAATTTTATTTCTATTAATAATGCCGTTGATATTGACTTGTTTGGTCAGGTCAGCTCAGAAAGCTCAGGTACAAAGCAGATCAGCGGTGCCGGCGGTCAGTTAGATTTTGTTATGGGTGCTTATCAGTCCAGAGGTGGTAAGAGCTTTATCTGCCTGTCTTCTACATTTATGAATAAAAACGGAGAACTTCAGTCACGAATTCTTCCGACATTACATAATGGTTCTATTGTTACAGATACCCGTGCCAATACACATTACGTTGTTACAGAATACGGCAAGGTTAATCTGAAAGGTCTTTCCACATGGGAGAGAGCAGAAGCACTGATCAGTATTGCACATCCGCAGTTTAGAGATGAACTGATTGCAGAAGCTGAGAAGATGCATATCTGGAGACGTACCAACAAGATTCGCTAGTTCAATAAATACCTCATTTTTCAATAAAGGCTGTAGGATACCAGAAGATTCCCTGCAGCCTTTAAAATTTATTTGACAAATAATCTCTGTTCTGCTATCATTGATATAGTTTTAATGTAACGCATTGTTTTATAGATATTTTTGCAAAAGAGATGCTTGAGAACGATGACAGCATGTAGTGCTATCTGAGAAGGTTCTGAAGCTATTTTTTTGTGCATATACAGGAGGTTTGAAAATGGAACCAGTAAGATTTGAAGATTTAGGTGTAGATGAGAGAATTTTAAGAGCTGTGACAGAGATGGGCTTTGAAGAGGCCACACCGATTCAGGTCAAGGCGATTCCGGAAGTTATGACAGGGCAGGATATTATCGGACAGGCACAGACAGGTACAGGTAAGACGGCATCCTTCGGTATTCCGATGCTTCAGAAGGTGGACCCGAATAATAAGCATGTGCAGGCGATTGTCCTTTGCCCGACAAGAGAGTTGGCCATTCAGTCAGCAGATGAGATCCGTAAACTGGCGAAGTTTATGCATGGTATTAAGGTACTGCCGATTTATGGCGGACAGGATATTGTGAAGCAGATCCGCTCTCTGAAGACAGGTGTTCAGGTGCTGATCGGTACGCCGGGACGTGTCATGGACCATATGAGACGCCATACGATTAAGTTGGATGATCTGAAGATTGTTGTTCTTGATGAAGCAGATGAAATGCTGAATATGGGATTTCGCGAAGATATTGAGACAATCCTTTCACAGACACCTGAAGAGCGCCAGACACTGCTTTTCTCAGCAACAATGCCGCAGCCGATCATGGAGATTGCAAGAACCTACCAGAAGAATGCCAAGATTGTCAAGGTTGTAAAGAGGGAACTGACGGTTGCCAATATTGAGCAGTATTATTATGAAGTGCGTCCGAAGAATAAGGAAGAAGTCCTTTCAAGACTTTTAGATATTTACAATCCAGCCCTTTCTGTTGTATTCTGTAATACAAAGAGACAGGTTGATGAATTGGTGGAAGGTTTAAAGGGCAGAGGTTATTTTGCAGAAGGACTTCACGGTGATATGAAACAGCAGCAGCGCGACCGTGT
>NZ_JBBMEK010000380.1:0-2183 GCF_040096555.1 Coprococcus intestinihominis
TTCGCTGTTTCGGCTATGCTGTAGATGATCGCAGAACTGGTGGCTCCATTGACGGTATCGATCATTTCCCAGTTCTTCTTGCCAATACAGAATCCGCGGATGGCACGTTCACTGGCGTTATTATCCATCGGTACATCCCCATTTTCAAGAAATACACGCAGATACCGTTCCTGGTTCAGGGCATAGGTAAATGCTTCCTTTGTCTTGCCGCTTTTGGGTACCCTGTCTGAATTCTGTTTCAGGTACGCAAAGAAAGCATCCACCAGTGGTTTTACCACCAGCTGACGCTTGGCAGTCCGTTCCTGATGAAAGACCGGAAAGTTTTCCTTCCTCCCGGTAGATCGCACGGATCTGGTTCATGATGAGATACAAAACAGACTGTTTCCTCAGATCTTTCGGTATGACCTCCAGTGCCTCGTGGAACTTGCGCCTGCAATGTACCCAGCACCCTGCGATCTTCAGATCTTCTTTCTCCTTTTCAAGGGTATGATAGACCTGATATCCGTCTGTCACACAGATGCCCGAATAGTCTTTCAGGAATTCCCGCGGATGGGAAGCATTGCGTGTCTTCTGGTATTCATACAGGATGATCTGTTTTTCTGGGTACATAAAACCGGAACGGTATACCCACATCCAGCTCTTGCTGCCGGCAGGCCGACCGTCTTTATTGACGAGGACGGGCGTTTCATCTGCCTGGATCACATGATACTGGTACAATAACCTGTGAAGATAGTCATACATGACTGCGAGATAACTTTCCCCCAGACGGATCATCCAGTTAGCCATGTTCTGGCGGGTGATCGCAAGTCCATAGCGCTCAAACTCCTTTTCCAGACGGTAAAGCGGCACGGCATTGACATACTTGCCGTTGATAACGGCCGCTGCAAGGGATGGTGAGACAAGGCTGCCACGGAGCAGGTTCTTCGGATGTGGTGCTTTGACCATGTGTTCATCGGTTTTACTGGCATAAACGCCGATATGATGTTCCTCTACTTCGACTTTTGCCGGTACAAAGCGGTAACATCTGGATATGGCATCTGGAAGCTGTTTCCATCCTTTTTCGCCGAATTCTGACGTCAGCTCCTCTTCCGTCATGTAATGGTCGATGCGCTGCACCGGAATACCGGACAGATCCTCATTCTTTTTACCTGTCTGTTTTTTCTTTTTGGATGCCCTTATCTCCAGATCATCCGGTTCGGGTGCAGTCAGGTCACAGACAGCTTCTGCTTCGTTGAAAAAGACGATCTTCCCATCCACTTCCATAAAACGGATCTGACCGGGATCAGTCATCTTTTCACTGGATCTGCCGAACCTGCTCTTATTGGACAGCACGATCTGTTCCATCATCAGCTGCATCTTATCATTGAGGGCCTGTGTCTGTTTTGTCAGTTCCTCCATCTGGTCCTGAAGACCGAGAAACAGCTGGATCAGCAGCTCCTTATCCAGTTTATTCAGTTGTTCTTCTGTATACTTAAACGCCATAACCGGAACTCCCTGTCTCTTTATATACTGGTTCTGATTATAGCAGATTTCCTGCATGGCCGCCACTCACGGTTCAATTCCCTTTCGGCATTATGACGGTGGATAATACATCTGAAGGAACGTTATCTTACGGTTTCCCGGATGTTTTATCCACAGCATCCGCAATTCCTGTTCAGAGCAAAAACAGCTTTGGCCGGCCTTTTGTGGATAAATACAGAATGCCTGCAGTTATCCACTGACAGGATAGGTTTTGTACTTTTTTAATTTCAGCATTCTGCACAAACTACATGAGATCCGGTATTTTAGCAACTTCCGTGATCGGATGCCTTGCTACGACTTCAAGTCCCTGCATCAGCATCCTGTACTGGTCATCTGTGATGGCCATTGCTTCATCTGCCGACCTTGGCCACCGGAAAGAACCGTTATCCAGCCTTTTGTACATGAGAAGGAAACCATCGCCTTCCCACAAAAGGGCCTTGATCCTGCTGTTTTTTCTTCCGCAGAACAGAAAAAGTGTATTTTTATCATAAGGGTCAAGTTCAAACTGAAAGCGGACAATAGAAGCCAATCCATCGATCCCCCGGCGGAGATCCGTATAGCCGCATTATCCTAACATTCGGATAATGCGGCTTATCCTCACGATATTTTTATCCTCATCTTTTCTGGATATAAAGATATTTACTCACTTCTTCACAAAAAAG
>NZ_JBBMEK010000381.1:0-2174 GCF_040096555.1 Coprococcus intestinihominis
CTTTTCCAAAAAGCTCATTGGCACGTTGATCACAAATGCGATCGCTCCGCCAAGTACAAAGGGAAATAGAATTCCCCATATTGCTTTCAGCACATCGAGCACCACATCAAATTTCCACAGGGCGACCACAAGAAGTGCTGTAAACACAATAAGCTCACGGATTTTTTTTATAGCAATTTTACTTAAATCCACTGTCTTTCTCCTCTTTTCTTAATTTGTTGAATCATTACATAAAATACTGTAATCCAAAAGACGTCTTTGTGCCAGATCTGCCACATCAATTACAGCTGCTGTGCTCCTTTGCCAGATACTGCTTGTCAATTCGTTAAAACCGTGCTATAGTATTTTTATAGCTAGCTATGACTAATCAGCATTATTTTGAGCAATTACACATACAACTATCTATATATTTCATACTCAGGGATTGGAGGTCTGATATATGAATCTGAATATATTTTATGGTATTTTAATTCCTTTTATCGGCACATCCATCGGTGCCGCCTGCGTATTCTTCATGAAGAATACGTTAAGTGACAAAATTCAACGGGCATTAACCGGTTTTGCCGCTGGTGTTATGGTGGCTGCATCCGTATGGAGCCTGATCATTCCTGCCATTGAACAATCCGCATCCATGGGAAAGCTGTCTTTTCTTCCCGCGGCCATCGGTTTCTGGATCGGCATCCTGTTTCTGCTTCTCTTAGATCACATCATTCCCCACCTGCATCAGAACAGCAATCAAGCTGAGGGACCGAAAAGCAAACTTCAGCGCACAACCATGATGGTACTGGCTGTGACGCTGCACAATATCCCGGAGGGTATGGCCGTGGGCGTAGTCTATGCCGGTTATCTCTCAGACAGCACAACCATCACCGCCGCCGGTGCACTGGCATTATCCCTTGGCATCGCTATCCAGAATTTTCCGGAAGGCGCCATCATATCCATGCCCCTTCGCGCCGAAGGTATGAAGAAAAGCAAAGCCTTTGTGGGCGGTGTCCTCTCCGGTATCGTGGAACCTGTCGGCGGCATTTTGACAATTCTGGCTGCCCATTATATTCTTCCGGCCCTGCCTTATCTGCTGAGTTTCGCCGCCGGCGCTATGCTCTATGTTGTCGTGGAAGAGCTGATCCCCGAAATGTCCCAGGGACGCCACTCTGATGTGGGCACCCTGTGTTTTGCTGTCGGATTCAGTCTGATGATGATACTGGACGTGTCTCTCGGATAAAAATTTTTCGTTAACAGAAAATTTCAAATACAAGAATCATCAACGGCATACTGATGATTGAAAAAAGTGTGGTCAGCACATAAAACAGGCTGGCCTCTGCACTGTTCTTATCATAAAGCTGTGCCATGGAAGTAACTGTTGCACAGGCCGGTGTGACACATGCAAGAAAGACAATCAGCAGCAGATTCTTTCCGTCTGCGATCCAATCTGTCAAATCCAGCACTTTGAACACAATAAGTACGACAAGAGGATAGATAAACAATCTGAGTAAAACGGCCAGATAATTTCTTTTTTCCATGAATATTTTTTTGAATGGAATTTCAGAAATTGCCATACCTGCCAATAGCATACCGATCGGCCCAATCATTTCTGCCAGCATATCAATGGTTCCGCCAATCACATCCGGCAATTCAATCTTTGTAATAAACAAAAATGCACCGATACAAATCGCCACAATGTTGGCATTCCAAAATATTTTCTTTAAGGAAAGCCTTTCCTCACTGCACATTTTATGCCTGCCGTGTGTCCAGATCAGAATCATCTGTACAGCCAGAAAACTGCAGGAATAAATAACATACTCTGTGCCAAGAAGTGCTTTGACCAACGGAACAACCAAAATACCACCGTTTGTATAAACCGTAGTCAGCTCTTCAACCATATCCAGATGCAACGGTTTTCTTAAAAATGCCGTGAGGATAAGAAAAACAATATGGGCGATCACTGCTGCTACAACCGTAAAAATCAATCCCTTCAGTACCTCCGGCGTATATTCAATCTGAAATGAATTGACGATCATACAGGGAAGCACCAGATACACAAGCAGGACGGAAATACTCTTACTGTCGGAAACCTTCAGCAGACCGATCCTGACCATGATGAAACCGATCATAAGGATAATAAATAATTTTACAATTTGTTCTGTTAAAATGAGACTTACAGTCATAAAATCCAC
>NZ_JBBMEK010000382.1:0-2165 GCF_040096555.1 Coprococcus intestinihominis
AGTTGAAAGACATTATAGATAGAGCTCGTGTGACGGTGGTAATGTTTGATGAAAATCAGATTCTCACAACAGAGCAGTTTTGGGAATCTCAGATTCTTGAGAAGTACAGAAACCAAGCAAAAGCGGAAAATAATCATATTGCATTATATAAGCAACTTCGTATGCAGGTAGATTCTGCAACAATGGATTGGATTGATTCCTTTACAAAAGAGAGATGCTTAAAGAAAATTCCAGATACATTTGGAGGATATGATATCAAGGTATTTGATAAGCCTGAATTACTTGATGTGGAGATTCAGAAAAGAGCAAAAGAAAGTGATTCGATGTTATCAAGGGTGATTGCAACTTATGATTGGGAATATAGCTCCAATCATAAACCAGAGGACAGGCTTATGAGATATTGGGAAGTAATGATTGGAAAATGGCACAAGCCTTGGAATAGGGAGTTGGAGTCCGAACTTACAAGAAAAGAAAAAAGAGCTATCAAAGGATTAGCGTGGGCTGAACAACCGCAAACGATAAATGAAGTTGGTTCAACATTTACAATTCAAGGATTTGATCTTAATTACGCTGGAGTTATTCTTGGACCATCTGTAAAATATCGTAATGGAAAGGTAATATTTGATCCTTCGGAAAGCTGTAATGAGAAGGCAATTCGAAATAGAACATTATCTGATGGAACAAAACAGAAATTTGGTGAAATATTGATTCAGCATGAAGTGAGAGTCTTAATGACACGAGGAGTTAATGGAATGTATATTTATGCCTGTGATCCAGAACTTCGGAAAGCATTATTAGAAGCAGCAAAATAAAGGAGTAAGTTTAATTATGAAGCAGGAAACGATAGATAGAATTAGAAAATTTACATAGGACAGAGACTGGGAGCAGTTTCATTCGCCAACAAATCTTGTAAAATCAATCGTAATTGAGGAGGCCGAGTTATTGGAGCGCTTCCAGTGGTCTGATGAAGAATATGATCTTCAGCATGTCAAGGAGGAGCTGGCGGATGTTTTGGTTTATAGCCAGAATCTGTTAGATAAGTTGGAGCTGGATGCGGATGAGATCATAAGTATGAAGATGTCGCAGAATGAAGCAAAGTATCCGGTAGAAAAGGCAAAAGGGAGCGCGGTCAAGTACGATCAGCTATAATAGTGGAGAAAGAAGAGGAGTTATAAGAATATGATAAAAATTTTATTTTTGTGTCATGGTGACATCTGCATATAGTTTCATGATCGCCGTATTGCCTGTAAGAATCGCTGTTTCCATATCTTCAACATGTTTGCCGTGAAGCAGAGACTGTCGGATAATATTTCTCAGCGAAAGATACGGCTTTGTCGTAAGTTCGGTTGCAGACACCGTACAATGTACGGCCCATATTGTGGAGGGCCTGTGCCATTTCATTGGCAATCACGCCGGTGCCCAGTACTGCCCATTTCAATTCGTTCATTATTGGAAGCTCCTTTGCTTATATTTAACGAAAGCAAGCACCGTCCGGAAAAGACGATGCTTGTATGTATTTCAAGATTATTATACAATTTTTTTGTCATGATGACAAGGAGGATGGACTACTTAAGTCTTTTTGCTGTTTCCAGAATAACATCCATGACATAGTCATAACCAAGCGATGTATCCAAAGACAGATGGTAATTGGCGGAAGCGCCCCATATCTGTCTTGTATAATAATGATAATTATCTGCTCTGCGGCGTTCCTCCTTGAGAATCAGATTCTTGGCTTCTTTCTCTGTTAGATTTTTTTTGCTCATAACACGTTTAATTCTGTTTGTTAAAGGCGCATGAAGGAAAACATTCAGGCAATCCGTACGGTCTTTCAAAATTTGATCGGCACAGCGTCCGACAATGACGCAATGACCTTTGGAAGCAATTTCCCGAATTACTTTGGACTGGGCATCGAAAATCTTATCCTTTGGTGCTTCTGTCTCAGGGAAAGTGTACATATGATTAACTAAATCATAAAGCAGGCTGTTAGTCAGGGATTCCTGATGTTCACCGACGTAATTGGAAGAGTATCCGGTGGTTCCGGCAGTCATTTCAATGATTTCCTTATCATAAAAATTATAGCCAAGCTTGTCGGCCAGAATCTGTCCGAGCTCGCTTCCACCGCTGCCGTACTGTCGGCCGATGGTAATAACAGAGGCGTATTCAGA
>NZ_JBBMEK010000383.1:0-2153 GCF_040096555.1 Coprococcus intestinihominis
AAACAGTTTAACCGGTGAGTATTCTGTTGGTAGATGTCAACTATGACAAAGTGTCGAGGAAACATACCTGTGTGATAGAGGACGCGGAGAAATAAATAATAAATTCTATGTAAGAGGATGTCTTAGGGCATCCTTTTTTTGTCTATAGTTATACTAAATTTTCTTTCAGAATTCTTTCACTCCATATAACTTTCTTACAATACCCCGACTTTTCCTGTTTTCGGATTTTTTTGTGCTATGATAGGGGCACCAAAGAGAACAGGGGGCGATAGCTTGAAAAATATATTGGAATATCTTGAACATTCAGTCGGTCGGCGGCCTGAGAAAACAGCCTGTGCCGATACAGATACATCGATGACCTGGCGTCAGCTTCGAGAGGCATCAGCGCGGATCGGCAGTTTACTGCTGAAGCACCGGTTGACACACCGTCCGGTGGCTGTTTATATGAAAAAAACACCGGCCTGTCTGGCGGCAATGCTGGGAACGGTTTACGGCGGTGATTTCTATACAGTGATTGATACCAAAATGCCCTGGGACAGAATCCGCAAGATTTTCAGTGTGCTGAAACCGGCGGCGATTATTACCGACAGGGACCATGAAGAGACAGTCAGGGAAGCCCTTGCCTCCGAAAGAAAAGACAGTCCGAAGATCCTTCTTTATGAGAAGGCCATGTATGTGCCTGAGGATCGGGAAGGGCTGGCAAAGATTCGGAGAAAAGCAGTGGATACGGATCTGGTGTATACCCTTTTTACATCCGGTTCCACAGGTATGCCGAAGGGTGTTGCCGTTTCCCATCGAAATGTGATGGCTTATGCGGAATGGGTGAAAACGACATTTGATATCAATGAAGCGACGGTTTTCGGCAGCCAGACACCTTTTTATTTCAGTATGTCGGTGCTGGATATTTATACAACTCTGGCAGCAGGCGCAGAACTTCAGATTCTGCCGAAGCAATTATTTGCTTTTCCGGTGCGTCTGTTGGAGTATATGAACAGTCGAAAAGTGAATACCATTTACTGGGTGCCGACGGCTTTGTCCATAGTGGCTAATTGGAAAGTGCTGGATTATGTGTCCCTTCCGTATATGGAGAAGGTTCTTTTCGCCGGTGAGGTGATGCCGGTGAAACAGCTGAATTACTGGCGGAGAAAAATGCCGGAGCTGCTGTATGCCAATCTGTATGGGCCGACAGAAGTAACAGATATCTGTGCCTATTACATTGTGGACCGGGATTTTGCAGATAGTGAAACATTGCCTATTGGGCGTGCCTGCGACAACTGTGACCTGATCATCCTTCGTGAGGATGGTACGGAAGCGGCACCGGGAGAAATCGGCGAACTGTGCGTCAGAGGCTCTTTTGTAGCCGACGGATATTATGGAGATCCGGACAAAACGGATGCTGCTTTTATCCAGAACCCGCTGAACCCATGGTATCCGGAGAAGATATATAAAACCGGTGATCTGGTCCGTTATAATGACCGCGGCGAGCTGCTGTATCTGGGACGCAGAGATTTTCAGATTAAGCATATGGGATACCGTATCGAGTTAGGTGAAGTTGAAGCCGCCGCCGGTGCGGCCTCTGATGTCAAGAGCTGTGTCAGTATTTACGATGAAGTGCGTGACAGAATTGTCCTGTTCTATGAGGGCGGTCCAAAAAATGAAAATCAGATGCGGGTTCTTTTGGAAGGGAAATTGCCGCCGTATATGAGGCCGGGAGAATGCATCAGAGTGAAGAGGATGCCGGAAAATGCCAACGGCAAAATCGACAGGAAATACTTGAAGAGCTACTATACAGATTTAATGGATGGGCAGGCCATCGGTTAGTTTATCAGGTTTGCAAAATCGGGGCTTTGAAAGTGCGTGTCTGACGGACGTTTCAAAGCAGGCACGTTTGCACTGCCTGGCACTAGCAGCAGTACATAAGGCACTAAAAGACAGTGCCTAAGTACTGGCTGTGCCGGGAGCACCTGCTTATGAAGCGTCCGTCAGACATGCACTTATCAGAAGTTTATTGGGTTTTGCAAACAAGATAGCTATTGCAGGAACCCGATGGCTTGCCCATAGGAATCCGAGAGGATACGAAGTAGTGATATCACGTATTAATTAAGTAAGAATCAAAGGAGATATAGTAGTCATGAGCGAGTTATTAGATATTT
>NZ_JBBMEK010000384.1:0-2134 GCF_040096555.1 Coprococcus intestinihominis
TCCTGAATCTCAGGCTTTGGTACTTTCTTGATCGTCAGTCCGTATGCTACATTATTAAAAACCGTCATATGTGGGAACAATGCATAATTCTGGAAAACAGTATTGACGTTTCTCTGAAACGGCTCCTTGTCTTCGATACGTTCGCCTTCGACCTTGATTACACCGGCTGATGCTTCCTCAAAACCTGCGATCATACGCAGTGTTGTTGTCTTTCCGCATCCCGATGGCCCTAAAAGTGTCAGAAACTCACCTTCAGCTATCTCAAGGTTCATTTTCTTAACAACCAGATTGGACCCGAATCTTTTCTCGACTCCCTCGAGAGAAATAATCGGATTGTTCATAATTTTTTCCACCTCATTTAATTATTTCAAATCGACCGTCCAAACCCTGCTTCCAAATGCCTCACAGCGCTATGAACAGTTACATTTTAAGCACGGGTTACCGCTTTAATACGATGCAACGACTCTACTCTTTAGTGTAGCAATTTTTTGGCCAAAGTGCAACATAATTTAAAATAAACTTGCCCTATTAAAAATTTCAACCTTTTTTTCGACAAAAATTCAATATCGTTATTTTGCACAAAACAGGTGCGTGTTCTTTGTAGAATTTGTTTCTTTTCTATTTCCTATCATATCCTCTTTCTTTTGTGATAGCATTCTAATAAGGCCGCCAGGTTCATGCCGGCCGTCTGAGATTCTGTAGCTGAAATATATTAGCTAATTCTCTGCAATTCCTCCTCAAACATTTCCGCTGCAGATTTATACCCATGGATACGCCGTGGGTATTGATTTATCCAGTTTTCAACCTCCTGGATGTCCTCAGCCGTTCGATCATCAAAATTCGTTCCTTTAGGGACTTTTCTCCGCACCATTTTGTTTGTGACTTCGTTTGTCCCTCTTTCCCAGCTGCTATATGGATGACAGTAATACATCTTTGTTCTCTTTCCTGCTCCTATTGCGGATCTCTCCAGTTCTTCACAATAGGCAAATTCTGTCCCATTGTCTACAGTTATGCTTTTGAATACCGTTTTGAATAATTCTCCCCAGCGTTTTTCCAACCGGTCCACTGCTGCCACCACTTCCTCAGCACTATGGTTATTCAATTTGAATATGATTTCCGCTCTTGTTTTTCTTTCTGTAAGTGTTAATAATGTATTTTTAGATTTTCCTCGGCACCCCAGAACGCTATCCATTTCCCAGTGGCCAAACTCCTCTCTGCTGTTTATGATCTCCGGTCTATTTTCTATGCTTTCGCCCGCCTCTGCTCTCTTTTGCTTCTTTACCTTATTATATTTTCTTTTCCTATTCTTTTTTACAGGCAGATTTTTATTGGTTACTCTCAGAAAAATTCCTTTATCTATATAACTGTATACAGTGGTTGTGCATATTTTGGTCTGGAACTCGCTCCATCGGCCTGATGCTGTCAATTCTCCTATGATTGCATCCGGACTGTAATCCTCATTTATTATTTTATTCTCAATATAATTGGCTAGCTTGATATCATTTCCTATTTTCAGCTGTGTTCCCCTTACTTTCAGGTTTTCATCACATTTTCGTTGTGCCAGATCTGAACTATATCGCATTTCGGTGGTATAGTCGCTGTTTAAGTGTTCATATCGGCCTCGTTTAAGTTCATTGTAGATTGTACTGCGGTGTACGTGCAAAATCTCAGCAATTTCCGCAACTTTATGGCCAGCATTATATAAAGCCTCCAGTCTGATTCTATCGCTGTGTTTTAATTGTCTACTTCCTTTTTGATTTGCCATACTCCTGCCTCTTTCGTAAAACAACCCGCAGGCATCGGTGTCCTGCGGGTTGTTATGTGCTTCTTATCATTTGCCTTGTATTATTTTATCTACTATCAGCTTTTCAATGTAATGCGGACAGCTCCGCACTCCAGTCTCCCAGTTCGACAGTGTTCTATATGGTATTTCTAACCACTCTGACACCTCACGCCTACTCATTCCCTTTTGTTTGCGTGCTTCTTCAATCGTCATTTTGTCTGCTTCCTTACGCTCCATATCCATTTTCTCTCATTTCATTTATAATTGTTTCATCATATCCTTTTCCGTAGTATCTAAAAATAACACTTTCATCTTCAAAGAAAACCCAGTCACAATTAGTATCATTGATAA
>NZ_JBBMEK010000385.1:0-2080 GCF_040096555.1 Coprococcus intestinihominis
TTGGCACCTGCCTCAATCATAATTACTTTCTCACGAGTAGAAGCGACTGTCAGTGCAAGATCGGATACGGATTTCTGCTCATTGGATGGGTTAATAATAAACTCACCATTAATCATGCCAACCTGTGTCATGGCACACGGGCCATCAAATGGAATATCAGAAATACATGTTGCAATGGCAGAACCAAGCATTGCTGTCAGCTCAGGGCTGCATGTCTGATCTACACACAAAACAAGATTGTTCAGTGTCACATCATTTCTATAATCCTTAGGGAAGAGCGGACGCATCGGTCTGTCGATAACTCTCGCTGTAAGAACCGCATTCTCGCTTGCCTTACCTTCACGCTTGTTGAAACCGCCCGGAATCTTGCCTACCGAGTACATCTTCTCTTCAAATTCAACACTTAACGGGAAGAAATCAATACCATCTCTCGGTTTCTCTGAAGCTGTTGCTGTTGATAACACACATGTGTCACCATAATACATAAGGGCAGCGCCATTTGCCTGAGCAGCAACATGTCCTACTTCTACACGAAGTGTTCTGCCGGCAAGTTCCATGGAAAAACTTTTGTATTCTTTTGCCATTTTCAATCTCCTTTTATAAATTATAAATTTCTCAGGAGCCTTCCGAAACTACTGAATAATCAACCAATGCCTCGCTCTGATTAACTTTTCAGTGGTCTCGGACAGTAACAATTCTGGAATTTCCAGATGCTCCTGATAGTTCGTGCAACGCAAACAGGGCTGCCGCATAATACCTTTACCGACAGCCCCATGATAGATAATAATTATCTTCTTAAACCTAACTTCTCAACGATAGCTCTGTATCTCTCGATATCTGTCTTCTTCAGGTAATCAAGTAAGCCACGTCTCTGACCAACCATCTTAAGCATACCACGTCTTGAATGATGGTCTTTCTTGTGTGTCTTCAGATGCTCTGTAAGGTCAGCGATTCTTGCTGATAAAAGTGCGATCTGAACTTCTGGTGAACCTGTATCTTCAGGTGTCTTACCGTATTTAGCTACGATTTCTTTTTTCTGTTCTGCTGTAATCATTAATAAATCCTCCTAAATCTTAATAAATGCCTTATGCCAGGATCCGGTTGGAGATTCCTTGATCTGGGCACAGGTTAAAACTCATACTTAGTCATTGTAGCATAGTATTATCAAGTTGTAAACAACTTTTTGTATTGAATTTGTACTGTTTTTCTTGCAATCCCCCTGAAAACACGATAAGATATAAACCAGTGAAAACTTTGTCTGCAAAGCAGACCCGAATGCCACGCCGGGACTCGCAATTGAGTCCTGAATAGTATAATAAAGGAAAGGATGAATTAACCGATGAAACTCTGGGGCGGACGCTTTACCAAAGAAGAAAACCAGCTTGTACATAACTTTAATGCTTCGATCACTTTCGATCAGAAGTTCTATCATCAGGATATTCAGGGCAGTATCGCCCATGTCACAATGCTTGCCAAACAGGCAATCATCACAGATGCTGAACGTGATACCATTATCTCAGCACTGAAAGAAATCTGCAGCGATATCGAATCCGGCAAATTACAGATTACAGAGGAATATGAAGATATCCACAGCTTCGTGGAATCTGTCCTGATTGAACGCACCGGTGATACCGGCAAGAAGCTCCATACAGGACGCAGCCGTAATGACCAGGTAGCCCTTGATATGAAACTCTACACCCGCGATGAAGTTCTGGCAACAGACGAACTGGTCAAGGAACTGATGACCACACTGCTTGATCTGATGAAAGAACACATCGATACTTATATGCCGGGCTTTACACATCTGCAGAAAGCACAGCCGGTTACACTGGCTCACCACATCGGTGCTTACTTCGAAATGTTCAAGCGTGACCGTTCAAGACTCCATGACATTCATGAGCGTATGAACTACTGCCCGTTGGGTGCAGGTGCGCTGGCAGGCACAACTTATCCCCTGGATCGTGAATATACAGCCAGCCTTCTCGGTTTCACAGGCCCAACCCTCAACAGTATGGATTCTGTATCCGACAGAGACTACCTCATCGAATACCTCAGTGCCCTGTCCACGATCATGATGCAT
>NZ_JBBMEK010000386.1:0-2063 GCF_040096555.1 Coprococcus intestinihominis
CCTTTCATTTTCTGTCTATCCCTAACTATCCTTTCCGTTTTTTCGTATCTGATCCCCTGCAATAAAATCGTTATAGTTGCGTCTATGAAATAACATCATAACAAAGCGGACAAGTCCGCTTCAAACTCCCTGAATTCCTCAATCTTTGAGGGGCTTGTTACGCTTTGCGCGCCGGATGCAGTCTGCTTCAGCAGACATATTCATCATGCATCTGGTCGCATTTTCGCGGAGCGTTTTTATGTAATAGGAACATTATGAAGTAATTTCCTACTTACATAAAAAACACTGTCCCACAGACAGTGCACCTCATTTCATACAACTGGCTGCCATTTTACAGGCCCTGTAGCTTTGCGTCCCAGACTTTCATCTGGTTTGCCGATCATCCTATTTAAACTTTTAATCTTATGCAAAAAAACTAGTTTTATTATACTATAGTGCTCTACTGCACACAAGAAAAACAATACCGTTTTAACACCTAAAACAAAAAAAGAACAGCCGATACACTTTGCAATGTCGCCTGCACGGAGTCCCATTCGTGATGCCAGTCGGATGATCGCAAGGTTTCTCTTTCCAATAGTAGTATTAGTATCAACAGAAGCTTCGACCCTGCTGATTTCATCTGGCGTATATGTCGTAGGAAGCACCGCCCCCTCTTATAGTGTGGAACAATCCTGGAAAGATCCATTTCTATGATGCCTTTTTCAGCAAGGTAATTCAGAAACTGACGGATACGTGCATAGGCATCCTTGTTGGAGAATGTAAGCAAGGCTTTCGATACAATGCCAGTTTTATCTATGCATTCTTGAAGATACCCAGTCAAAGTGTCCGCAAACACCAAAGGGGCCTGCTCGTTATAATCACCATGATGGCACCTGTAAGGCTTTCCATCAGACATTGCAGGCGCAAGTTCCATGAGGCACTGGAAGTCATACCGAAAGATCTGAGGAAACAGTCTGTTTTGTACCTCATCATGAACCAGATCCGTGCGATCTACCGGGAGGAAGGAAAGTTTTCCGGTCTTTCATCAGATGAACGGACTGCCAAGCGTCAGCTGGTGGTAAAACCACTGGTGGATGCTTTCTTTGCGTACCTGAAACAGAATTCTGACAGGGTATCCAAAAGCGTCAAAATAAAGGAAGCATTTGCCTATGCCTTGAACCAGGAACGGTATCTGCGTGTGTTTCTTGAAAATGGGGATGTCCCGATGGATAATAATGCCAGTGAACGTGCCATCCGCGGATTCTGCATTGGCAAGAAGAACTAGGAAATGATCGATACCGTCAATGGAGCCACCAGTTCCGCAATCATCTACAGCATAGCTGAAACAGCGAAGGCAAACCAGCTGAAACCATATGAATATTTTTCAAGGTACTTAGGTTCTACCGTTTACATCCAAAAAACGACAAATAAAAAACCAACGAAAAGGCCTTACTAAATTGATTTCACTCAATTCAGTAAGACCTTTTTGTTGGTTTCACACATATTACCTGATAACCACAAGATTCCAAATAAATAATGCCAAAATCTCTCGTGTTATCATTTTGTTATCAAATAGAACTTTATCTGCTCTAAAATGCCCTGTTTATAAGGGATTTCAGAAAATTTTTTTACTTGAACTCCTTTGCGGACAGCGTTTCATGACACGCAAGGGCTGTTATTAGAGGTTTATATTTCGAACACGCGTTCTGTTTTTGTGTTTTTCGCACCGCTTATGAAGAAATAAACTCCAAAATAACTCCATTTTACTCTTTATTATTTTTTTGTTCTTCTCTTGCGTAAAGAATGTCCAACGCCTGGAATATTACATTACCCATAGTCTGATAATGTCTCTCTGCATAAGATACTAGCTTTTCTTTTTGCTCTGGTGACATCCTGATTCTCAGACTAGAATCTTTGCCGTCTAATGTTGGTTTTCTAGGCATCTTTTTCTCCTCCTTACATTTCATAGTTTGGCACGAATTGATACAAGTGTCAATCTCGTTTTGCTAATATCACCCATTTCCCTTTTTGGCTACTTCCCTGCCTCTTCAGATAATTCTTTTCCTTCAATTTGGTTATATAAT
>NZ_JBBMEK010000387.1:0-2045 GCF_040096555.1 Coprococcus intestinihominis
TCGGAGAAACCGTCGCCAGCACAATCTGTGTAATAACCGTCATTACCATCACATGCTTATAAGAAGCTTTTGTTGTGACACCGCATACTGCCGCCATCATAACGAACGTCGGACAATGCGGTAATGTGTCAAGACCCATGGAGGCAACAGAAAGGATCTTATACATTGCCTCTTTGTTGATGCCCAGTGCCAGGAAATGATCCACCACCGTGCGTACCGTTCGGTACACGGCGGTTCTTTAGTTTTCGCAAACTACCAGATAATAGTCAAGCATGGATGTGTATCCTAGTTTGGCTATTATTTTATTTGTGATTACTGAATTTAGTACATGTGCCATCCTCCAGTAACCTTTTCTACTGCACGCAAGTTCTTTGGCTTTCCAATGTTCAAGGCCTAATGCTTTTAGCATTCGGTACTTTGTTTTGATTTTCTTCCATTGTTTCCAATAGACCGCTCTGATTCTTCGTCTTGCCCATTCATCCGTTTCTTTGAGAATCTTCTTCATGTCTGCAAGTTTAAAATAATTTACCCATCCTCGCACGAATTGTTGATATTTCTCTTCTCTTTTAGCATTACTCATGCCATTGTTTCTATCTGTCAATTCTCTGATTTTATTCTTCATTTTGGCGACTGACTTTTGGTGAACTCTAAATCTGCATTTTCCCTTGAACCTGTAAAAGGTATACCCAAGATATTTAACTTTGCTGATAGGAGCCACCTCTGTTTTCTCTCGATTTACTTTGAGAAAAAGTTTTCCTTGGGGCATTCCTATTTCTGTGCGCTCACACATCCCATTTGCTATAACTCCCGCATTTAGGTATTTATGTATCAGTGAAATAACTCTGCCATCCTTGATGGTTCGTGACAACACCTCTATCAGTTTACTCTGGCATACTGTGTCAAAATTGCTCCTCATAAATTGATGTGAGTTCTTGTGTAATCGCCTGTTGGATCACTCGGTCAACTACTGTTGGAACTCCAAGCTTACGAAACTCGCCTTTTGTTTCCTTGGGTATCTCTACCCTTCGAACTGGATTTGGCTTATATTTGCCGTCTCTTATCTCTTGGATTAGGGTTTTCTGGTTTTCTCTTAGGTAGGGTAGAAGTTCATCCACCTGCATTCCGTCAATTCCGCCGCTTCCTTTGTTTGATTTTACTTGCTTATACGCCTTATTAAGATTTTCTTTTCGCAAAATCAAATCCAAAAGATTGTTCGTCCAATAGTCTGTGATGACACCGCTCTTTTCAGTAATCTTAGAGTAGTCGAACACTTCTGCATACTCTTTCTGTTCCGCAGATACCATTTGCAGATAGTCTTCTATATGAAGTTGTCTGTTCTTAAATCCACTTTCAGTTACATTCATTGCTTGTGTCTCCTAAAGTTCAGCCCTTCGCCGATGTTTGCAACCATCGGTCTACTATGGCTTCTGCTGACTTCTCGTCATTCGTTGTTACTCACGGATTTCATACTCTGTTTTCATCCGCTGACGAGACCTCCCTAGGTACCACACGTCACTTTCTCTCCATATATCTGCCACATTTACTACAGATAATTCCGAGTGGTTATTGGACTTCGACTTGTTATGCAGCCTTATCCTTAACTGTAGCCTGATGTGATTTCTATTCGTCAGACCGGAGATTTACCTCCACCTTCCTTCAGATTCCCCTCGCGTTAATCATGGTCGTTGCCATGAATAGGACACCCTTGGTCTCGGCTGTATCCTTCCCACTACTAGGGCGGATTAGGAACTTTCATCCATTAGCGACGTGCGCCGCTAGGCGCACATAAAAAAGCCTGAAGAAAACTCTTCAGGCTTATTAAAGAGGCGCAGACCGGATTTGAACCGGTGGATACTGGTGTTGCAGACCATTGCCTTACCACTTGGCTACTGCGCCATAAATATTAAATTCACATGACTAGATTAGTATATCATGCCATCTTCTTTTCGTCAAGAATAATTCATTGACTGACCTCGACGGGATTCGAACCCGTGTTACCGCCGTGAAAGGGCGGTGTCTTAACCGCTTGACCACGAGGCCATCAA
>NZ_JBBMEK010000388.1:0-2043 GCF_040096555.1 Coprococcus intestinihominis
ACTGACAACTACCTTGACAATCAGCGAAGATTGCACCTGCTAATCTTACATCATGACTGCTTGAGCTGACTTTGATAATCTGCCAATCACTGTAAACCGGTTCATTTGTGAAGATTGCTTTGCCACGTGTACCGCCATCTCCCGAGTTATAAGTATAATTCTTAATAACATTTTCATTTGGTGAAACACTGCTGTTGCCTAATACAAAAGTGACTTTCGCATTATCAGTAGAATTCTGACAGTTTGTTGTATCATCTGATACTGCGCTATCAAGCATATATCCTGTCTGTTCTTCCTCTTCTACGGTATAAATGCCGCGTGACAGATTTGTAAGTGTTGCTAAAGCAGCTTGATCTGTAACAGTTGCTTCTTTTTCATTAGCTTTTACAGTAACAAGAACTCTTGCCACCTCACGTGCCATCTCATTATCATCTTCTGCATTCTTTACCACAAAAGTAAATGTCTGGTCTTTCTTTGCCGTAGTTTCTAACCTCTTCACAATCTGAATTCTTCCTGAAATTACCTGAATCTGATAAATTCCATAAGTTCTTTCAAGTGTTGGGTCCGTTGCTTTCTTGACTGCTTCAACTTTATGCGTTTTATCATCACCGGCACTATGCACTTTATCTTTATCACCTACTTTTAATGTAGTATTTTTATTACTCTCAGCGGAAGGTTTTCCTGCATCATACGTTACCTTCAAATAATAAGTCGTATCATTAATGACTGCTGTACCAACAACATCTGATGTTGTGGCTGTGTTGTCATTAAAGTTTTCCTTATTATCCTTTAATGCATCTGCTGTGTACCATTTTGCATCGAACTGTTTTTTAGATACACTATACTTATTTACGTTATCCGTGTATTTATCAACCATTTCTCCAAGTACTGTCTCAGCTGATGGAACACTATCGCCTTTGTAAATTGTGATTTCTTTGTCTTTCAGTGTCAGTTCTGCTTTGACATTGACCTTTGGCTGTGGAAGCGTCAGTTCACCATAGGATGTAATAATCTTGGAGTCCGGTGATATATTTGTCGGAACGTCGTTGCCGCCAATATAATCATCTTTTGCCTGAACGGAGATTTTTTTATGCCATCCTTGTGTATTGCCTTCTTTGTGCTTGATTGTCTGTTCAGTCCATTTGATGTACTGCTTACCATTTTCATAGTAAACCGTTCCACCATTTTTCAATGTAACACTAGCAGCGTTTTTTTCCTCCAGATATTTCTCTGTAATCTGATTACCAGCATCATCGAGAATAACAAATCTTGGATCAATCACATCTACAACTATTGCATCATTGATATCACAATTCTGTGTAATCGTTGACTGAATCGTTTTGAAAATCTCAGCTAACTTAGATGCATCATCTGCAACCATTGCACATCCCGGTGAAGCGATTCCCGGATAAGTTGTTCCGTCATATTCACCGCCAGCCAGGAATGTCTCAGTCTTGTCATCCAAAGCAAAACCTATGGTGTAGACCTTTACACCCATGTCTTTTAACTTTTTTGCTTTGGCCTCTGCATCTGTCTGTGCTTCTGGGTCCCAAGTACTTCCACCGCCGGTTGGTTCACCATCGGTAAAAAGAATCACATACTTCGGAAGAGTATCTCCATTATCTGCCGCTGCTTTCAATTTATTATAAGCATCTTGTAAACCAACTGCTGGATCTGTACCACCATTCGCGCTCAAATCATTAATAAAACTAATGAGTGTATCTTTATTAGTGTCTACTGCTGCAAGTGGTTTATTATCTCCATGATTGCCATAACCTTTGGAACTGAATACAGATATTCCCACATTACTTGTCGGGGAAGTTGTTGCTGTGTCTGTAATAAACTGAGTAGCTGCACTCTTTAAGGCATCTAATCTGGTAGAATAAGTATAAATATCACCATCATAATCTTCTAAATCAGAACCATAACCTACTTTCCAGCCACTACCCCAATAATTATCTTGGTAATACACTTTATAATAGTGTCCATTATATTTTAAATAATAGGTTTTATTCGTATCCATACGATCTCTTGTCGTACTGT
>NZ_JBBMEK010000389.1:0-2042 GCF_040096555.1 Coprococcus intestinihominis
CAATGTCCTTGGTATGGATAAACGCAATCTGGCACATATTCATTTCTGGGAAACGGCCATTATTGCAGGTATTTCCCTTGTAGCGGGGCTTATATTCGGGATTGTTTTTTCAAAACTTGCAGAATTGTGGATGGTGAATATTCTGAATGGTCAGACGGATTTCAAGCTGAGAATTGAAGGTTCAGCCATCAGAGAAACTATTCTGGTTTTTCTTGTTATTTTTATTCTGATTCTGTTGAGTGCTTTAAGAAAAATGACAATGGCCAGTCCAATGGAATTGCTGAGAAGCGAACATACCGGTGAAAAACCGCCGAAGGGCAATTGGTTACTGGCGTTGCTTGGTATTGTGGTGCTTGCCATTGCTTATGGTCTGGCGGTAACAATCGAAGACCCGGTTGTGGCTTTGACATGGTTTTTTGCTGCGGTTATTCTTGTTATCGTAGCAACGTACCTGCTTTTTATTGCCGGATCAGTAACCCTTTGCCGGATTTTGCAGAAGAATAAAGGTTTTTATTATAGGAAACAACACTTTATATCTATTGCCTCAATGAGTTATCGTATGAAGCGAAATGGTGCCGGTCTGGCTTCCATCTGTGTACTGAGCACTATGGTGCTAGTGATGCTTTCATCAACCATCTGTCTTTATGCCGGAGTAGAGAACATTATGCGTGAGCGTTATCCGAGAGACCTGTCCTATGAGGTTCATGTCAGTGCGCCAAAATATCTGAATGAAAAAAGTGAGGCTAATTGGCGTCAGCTGATGGAGGAGACGCTTCATGAAAGCCATCTGACAGCTTCCGATGTTCTGGAATATACATCTGCTTTTTTTTATGGGAAACTTGAAGGCCATAATTTCAGAATGAAAGATGAGTTGATTGACATGGAAACGAATGAATCAACAGCTTTCGATGTCGATGAAGTTTATGTGGCGCCGCTCAGCGTATATAATCGTGCGACCGGAGAAAAAGAGACACTTAATGCGGGTGAAGCGCTGGTTGCTGTGTATGGCGGTTCTTATGAAAATAATACAGACATATTATCCATTCACAATGACATTCAGTTGAATGTAAAAAAGGTGATTTCAAATTTTAAGGCGATTCATATGGATGGTTCAGTATCAACGAAGGTTTACTATATTTTTGTGCCGGATTTTGATGAGGTGGCAGAAAAACTGGCTCAGTACAATCTGGCTCGGTATATGACATATTACGGCTGCAATTTAGACGGCAGTGATGATGCAGAGATGGCTGCAGAGGGTGTGTTAAATAATAAATTTGCCGCCCTTGATGCATCACAGCAGGAAGGTATTAATTATGTCCGTTGTGAAAGCTATGCCTTTAATAAAGAGAGCTTTTACGGTGCATTTGGCGGATTGCTGGTACTTGGCATTCTGCTCGGAATTGTCTTTGTCTTTGCGGCTATACTGATTATGTATTACAAGCAGGTGACGGAGGGGTATGAGGATCAGTCAGGATTCGTTGTTATGCAGAAAGTCGGCATGACGAAGAAAGATATCCGGCAGAGTATTAATTCACAGATATTGATTGTTTTCTTTGCACCGCTTCTGCTGGCAGGTTTGCATTTGCTGTTTGCTTTTCCGATGATTTCTAAATTGCTGTTGTTATTTGGGCTGAATCGGACACAGTTTCTGGCAATGGTGGCACTGGGATGCTATCTGATGTTTGCAGTGTTCTATATTATCGTTTACAAAATGACATCCGGAGTTTATTATCGGATTGTAAGTGTCAATAATAAGTAAATTTGGTGGCGTGTGTTCTGTTTTGGACACACGCTTGTTACTTGGCAGATGGTTCATTTCATGTTATCATAAAGAAAGTAAATATCTATGAAGCTATGGTTGTTATGTCTATTGCGAAAGCGTAACAGTATTGAGAAAATATGAGTAAAGATAAGACAAAAAGAAACACAGCTTATTTTCACCTCCCTGGGCTGTTTGAATTTTATGAATTGTATCGTATTTTTCTGTCCTTATTCCATGAGCACAGAGAATACTTTTATGACTGGTGTGAGATTGGCTCTAT
>NZ_JBBMEK010000390.1:0-1997 GCF_040096555.1 Coprococcus intestinihominis
ATCGGGGTGTGGCTCAGCTTGGCTAGAGCGCTTGATTTGGGATCAAGAGGTCGCAGGTTCGAATCCTGTCACCCCGACTTTTTCCAGAGATGTTTCTTCTATTTTTATAATTAATAAAATAGTAAGAGGACTCTGGTATTTTTTTTGCCTTTCAATCAAAAGGATGTATCTATTTAGGTATATGAGAGGGCGAAAAATAAAAATAAAAAATTGCTAAGAATACGCAATAAAAACATTGACAGATAAAAATATTTGCAATATAATAGGTAATTGTGACAGTATGGTTAAAAATACTTCGCCAATAGCCCCGGTGGGGTATTTGAACAATATATTTTTTAGAAAATATCTGATTGTTGGACGTTTGTTGTGATTGACGAGATCAACAGATGAAAGTGAGCTTTGATGTTTTCGGACATTTACATCAGGGAGCTAGTATTTCTTATACGATTAGATACACGAATAAGGAGGTTCACTATGAAAAGCTTTGTAGCCAGCCCGGCAACAATTGAAAGAAAATGGTATGTAGTTGACGCTGCAGATCAGACATTAGGACGTTTAACTTCACAGGTAGCAGCAATCCTGAGAGGTAAGAATAAACCAACATTTACACCAAACGTAGATACAGGTGATTATGTAATCGTAATCAATGCTGACAAGATTAAAGTAACTGGTAAGAAGATGGATCAGAAGATCTACTACAGCCACTCTGATTATGTAGGCGGTATGAAAGAAGCTACATTAAGAGAAAAAATGGCTAAGAAACCTGAAGATGTTATTACATTAGCAGTTAAGGGTATGCTTCCAAAGGGACCATTAGGAAGAGCTATGATCAAGAAGCTTCATGTATATGCAGGTCCTGAACACAACCATGCAGCTCAGAAACCAGAAGTACTTGAACTCAAGTATTAATTAATGAATTACATCGGAAGGAGAGAGAATAATGGCTTCAGTAAAATATTACGGAACAGGTAGAAGAAAAAAGAGTATTGCCAGAGTATACCTTACACCAGGTACAGGTAAGATCACAATCAACAAGAGAGATATCGATGAATATTTCGGTCTTGAAACATTAAAAGTTGTTGTTAGACAGCCACTTGTTGCAACAGAAACATTAGAGAAATTCGATGTATTAGTTAATGTTCACGGCGGCGGTTTCACAGGTCAGGCTGGTGCTATCAGACACGGTATCGCTCGTGCATTACTGAAAGCAGACGCTGAATTCAGACCAACTCTTAAGAAAGCTGGTTACCTGACAAGAGATCCACGTATGAAAGAACGTAAGAAATACGGTCTCAAAGCAGCTCGTCGCGCTCCGCAGTTCAGCAAGCGATAATCGACTGCTCAGACTATATCAAAATGGTTCAAAAAGCCCGGAAAATCAAGGTTTTCCGGGCTTTTGCTATATCTAAACGGGCGGATATGGTTTGACCAAATTTGGCAAAACGAGAGCCGATTTCACCCAATTTTTAGTGGTTAAATATAGGACAACCGGCAAAAATGGGGTCAAAAAACGGCCTTAGTGGTTAAAAAATAGGACAACCAGAGAACAATTTCGGGGGTATTTTTAAGGGTGATTTTGGCACTCTCAGACACCGGATTTTTCGCTGGAGGGTTTGGCATAATCTGACCAAATCTGAACAATTAAATACGATTCTAATGCAGGCACTCAGTAACAAATAACTGGGTGCTTTTTTCAGTTTGCGCGCCATGGGCGCGCTCTAACGGGTGTAAGTCCCGAACACGCCCAGATAGTGGGAAGTGTATAGCCGAACAGCAAGGGTGTCCATCGCGAGGTGGAATCTGAAGGAAGCTGTAAGCAAATCTCTGGTCCGACGGACAGAAATCACATAGAAGGCTAGGCTGCGAGAGATAAGTTGGCTGAAAGCAACAAAGTCTAATAACTATCACCTTTGTAGTAGCAGAGTTGGTCCTATGTCAAGATTTAGTACAAGTTAAAATGAGAAATTTCTCCCCATTTTAACCTGCCAGAAGCTCAG
>NZ_JBBMEK010000391.1:0-1989 GCF_040096555.1 Coprococcus intestinihominis
GAAAGCCGGGGTAAGAAGTGAGGGGTCGCTCCCCGAAGCTCAGACTTATCTTCCTGGTGGCAGAATATAGGTGAAGGACATGGATGTACGGCGAAGGCCGGATCGCGGGTGTGATTGAGGTATTCAAAAGAGGCTTCAGTTTTTGTGAGAGGACAGGAGCTTTTTCTTTGATTAAAACAAAGATTGTTAAAAAATCTGTAAAAAAAGTCGGTGAACCTCCAGGACAGTAAAATCAAGGCTTCCAGAACAAAAACAGCATGGAAAAGTGCCGAAAACAGCAAAAAAACGGCTGAAAAGTCGGTGAACCTCCGAGCCAATTTTGACAAAAATAAAAAAGTCAGTAGAATCAAGGCTTTGCGGGAATTTACTATGAAGAGGTTGACCGACTTTTTTGGAGAAAAAGGTTGAAAAACAGGGAAAATGGGGTATAATGAAAATAGAAAACGCAGTAAATACTGTTGTTGAACCGTACCTATGAGTGATTGAAACTCAACTACCGTCTCGGTAGCATTAATGCCGTTGTTTTTTGGTTGAACCGTACCTATGAGTGATTGAAACGATTTCGATATAGTACATAGTACCCTCCTTATGAAAGTGTTGAACCGTACCTATGAGTGATTGAAACGCGTCGATGAAGATAGTTGCGTAATTCTTTGACATAATGTGTGTTGAACCGTACCTATGAGTGATTGAAACTGGCATCAATCAAAGCGATTGCGTCGTCGGAAGTGAAGCGAGTTGAACCGTACCTATGAGTGATTGAAACTCGAACTCGATTCCGGTTTGCATTTGAAATTCTGAAAAGTTGAACCGTACCTATGAGTGATTGAAACCAGATTGGGATCCCAGTGGACGCCGGCCTTCTTTTCGGGTTGAACCGTACCTATGAGTGATATGTTGCTTTTGCTGAACTCATTGTTTTATACGAATACTATGAATTGTTTCGTTAATCTTCAAAGAAAATACGAATAAAAAAATGCTTCAGCTCATAAAGAGTTGAAGTTTTTTTGTGAAAAAATTCTGATTGCAAGAGGTAGGGATGTATTTACAATGGAGGAGATGTTGTCCAAGAGAAATCAGAGAGATGCTTTTAATCATTTCAGTATGAAAAAGAATGGGCGTGGCGTTGATGGTATGCAGATTTCTGAGTTGGAGGATTAATGGAAGATTAATCATGAGCAGATAGAGGCGGATCTTCTGGCTGGGAATTATCAGCCGGGGATTGTGAAAAGCTATGAGATGATCAATGGACGCGGCAAACGACGTGTTATATGTAGTCTGAATGCGATTGATCGTTTTGTGGCCAGATTATTAGCACAGAAATTGAGACGTTATATGGAACCGGAGTTTTGTGAGAATAGTTTTGCTTATCAGGAAGGCAAGGGTGTTGCTGCCGCGGTAGAAAAGGCATGTCAATATATCAATGAGGGATATACGATTGTGGCGGAAATGGATATTGAAAGCTATTTTGACAAAATATGTCGTAAATATTTGAATCATGTGCAGAAGTCTGTATTTGATGGTGCAATAACGGAAGGACAACTGAAACGATTGAAGAATGAATTGCAGCAGTTGGTTGTGCCGGAGGAAGATACAGTTTGTATTTATTATTTGGCTTCATCAAAATATGCAGGTAAGGAGCAGATTGAGACAGTATTGAAAAGTACAAATATTATTTAATGGAAAAAGTGAAAAATCAACTTCAGTCTTATAAATAGGCTGAAGTTTTTTTAAATGAAAACAGGAAAGAATCTGTGAGAAGACAAATTTTTTTGCTGTTTTAAACCGCTGGTTGAATGACAAATACTTCATCAGCGTTTATAATGATTCTTGTCAGCGGGGGACAGCGATGAAATACAGAGTATCAGAGTAGTTGCTCCATCTGGTCTGCTGACAATTGACAATTTTATACTTGAATATTTGAATCATGTCTGCAATCAACTCGATGAATAAAGTACGCCAGTACTTCGAGGTGTGCGGTAATTTCCA
>NZ_JBBMEK010000392.1:0-1976 GCF_040096555.1 Coprococcus intestinihominis
GGCAATGTATTGTGATGCACACCTGTTACTTCAAATACCCCCTGTGTCATTGTACCTGTCTTGTCAAATACAACATATTTCGTTCCGGCCAGTGTCTCCAGATAATTAGAACCCTTTACAAGGACACCTGCATTGCTGGCACCGCCGATACCGGCGAAAAAGCTAAGCGGAATACTGATAACAAGGGCACATGGGCAGCTGATGACAAGGAATGTCAACGCTCGCATGATCCAATCTCCCCATTCCGGTGAAAACCCCATAAAAAGCATCCTGACAATCGGCGGAAGCACTGCCAGCGCCAACGCACCATAGCATACAGCCGGTGTGTAATATTTGGCAAACTTGGAAATAAAGTTCTCTGAACGGGACTTTCTTGAGCTTGCATTCTCCACCATATCCAGAATCTTCGAAACCGTCGACTCACCAAATTCCTTCGTTGTCTTAATTCTGAGAACACCCGTCATATTGATACAGCCGCTGATCACTTCATCACCTTCCGATGCATCTCTCGGCACGCTCTCTCCTGTCAGTGCACTTGTATTCAATGTGGTGGTTCCCTCAATGATCACGCCATCAATAGGCACTTTCTCACCCGGCTTGACAACGATGATACTGCCAATCTCAACTTCATCCGGGTCCACTTCCTCAATCTCACCGTCACGCTCGATATTCGCATAATCCGGACGAATATCCATCAGATCACTGATATTCCTTCTACTCTTGCCCACAGCATAGCTCTGGAACAGCTCGCCAATCTGGTAAAACAGCATAACAGCAACACCTTCACGATAATCACCAAGGGCAATCGCGCCTACGGTTGCTACCGCCATCAGAAAATTCTCGTCAAACACCTGATGATTCTTAATGCCCTTGCCGGCCTTGATCAGAATATCATATCCAATGACAAGATACGGAATCAGAAATAAAACAAACGCCGTATAGTCTTCAACCGGAAGAAAAGAAAAAGCAATCATCAAAACAGCTGCTATAATAATTCTTGTCAAAACCTTTTTCTGCTTCTTATTCACACAGCTCACCTTCCTTTATTCAGTCATACTATCTATAACAAACTTCAAACTCTATGGCAGGATACCAGGGTCAGACGCATCCAATCCTGGTATCTCACAACTTCCGTATTCATTCTGTCTTAAAGGAAAATCTCACAATCGTCCTCAACCTTCTTGCAGTTCTTCAATACTTCCTGCATGACATCCTTTGGCGCTGCACCCTCTTCAAATTCAACACTCATCTTCAGTGCCATGAAGTTGACAACCGCATTCTTCACACCGGCTGTCTTATTCGCTGCATCTTCCATCTTGTTCGCACAGTTGGCACAATCCACATCAATCTTATACGTCTTCTTCATAATAAAATCTCCTTTGAATATATTATTTATTTTTAATCATTTATATGCTCATTTATTCATATGTTTATTTAAGTATACCACAGATAGAGATGATGTCAATAGAAGACTCTGTTTTTTCAAAATTATTATTGCATTATATAATCTTCATCTATACAGATACTGCATCTTCTAAATAAAGACCCAAAATGATTTAAGGATGGAACCGAAATTGCTGCTATTTCCGTTCAGGAGAAGTCAATTTGAGAAAAGAAAAATTGTCGATTTTCAGAGATTAGAATATAAATTTGTCGATTCTTGTCAAATAATGCGATTTTTGATAAATGCATTTTTGTTTTTGATGTGTTATGATGTTTTTACACGATGCGCATCATATTTTGAAGTTTTTTATTACTCGTATATGAATTCGTTTTATGGTAAAATGGAGGTAGATTTTATGGCACAATGGCAGCCATCCACCTTTACACCTGATAAAACTGCAGATACCGCTGCTTACGCAGCATCCTTGTCTGCTTCAGCAACTTCTCAATCACTGAACAGAACTTTTTTATCCAGTCTGTTCGAACAGATTTTTAATTCCCCATCAGAAGCACTATCCCTTTACAATGCAATT
>NZ_JBBMEK010000393.1:0-1975 GCF_040096555.1 Coprococcus intestinihominis
GAGGTACACCACCATACAACTTGACATCATTCATACCGGCGATTGCCTTGAAATCCTGAAAACTCTGCCCGATGACAGCGTTCATTGCTGTGTGACGTCCCCTCCGTATTACGCGCTCCGCGATTACGGCATGGATGCTCAGATCGGCAGAGAGACAACGCCGAAGGAATATATCTCGCGCCTGACGGAAGTGTTTACCGAAGTCAGGCGCGTTTTGTGTCCGGACGGTACGCTCTGGCTGAACATCTCGGACACCTACGCTGGGAAAGGCAATCAGGGCGATTTCGTTGACCCGAAGAACCCCAACGGCAGAAACGGTCAGGCTGTGGCTCTCAACAACAAGGTTGATGGCTGCAAGCCGAAAGACATGATCGGCATTCCGTGGATGCTGGCTTTTGCCCTCCGCGATACCGGCTGGTATCTGCGCAACGACATCATCTGGATGAAGGACAACCCCATGCCGGAGAGCGTCAAAGACCGCTGCGCCCGCTGCTACGAGCATATTTTCCTGTTCTCGAAATCCAAGAAGTATTTCTTCGACTACAAGGCGATTTCCGAACCGATTGCCCCTGCAACGGCGGAACGCCTCAAGCGCGGCATGAAGGGCGGCAACAAATACGGTAAGCCCGTTCCCGGTCAGCCTCAGCCGCAGTCCATCAACCGCCCCCGTGAGCATGGCGAGATCAAGGATTCTGACATCAATCCGCTACGCAACAAGCGCGATGTCTGGAAGATCAACACCGTCCCTTTCAAGGGCGGTCACTACGCCGCCTACCCTCCGAAGCTGGTTGAGACCTGTCTTCTCGCCGGTTGTCCAGAAGGCGGCATTGTGCTTGACCCGTTCATGGGGAGCGGCACAACCGGCATGGTTGCCGCGCAGATGGGGCGTCATTTCGTGGGCATAGAGCTGAACCCTGAATACATCGAGCTTGCCTACAAGCGGATTGGAGGTGAAATCTGATGCCCAAGGAACCGGAACTCAAAGCCCGCGACAAGGTAGTTCTGCGGATGACGCGGGAGGGCGCAGTTGAGGAAAACCTGACGGCTGGCTCCGAGCGGCGTGTGTCAAAACGGCTGGACGATGCGGAGCTGGTCAAGCCCGCTGAGACAGCCGCGCCTTCCGAAGCTCTTTCCCCAGAGGAACAGAAAAAGGTGCAGATGCGCCGTCAGCAGCGTCAGTTTCAGACGGAACACGCCGAGGATAACGACACACAGCCGCCCTCGGAAACGTCCGTCACAGAAGAGAAAAGGGCAGAAAATCCACCCCAGAATGTACCTGAACCGCTGCCCTCGGAAACGCCGTTCAAGCCTCCAACTTTAGAGCAGCACGGCGTTTCTTCTCATACCGGCACGGTGATTGCCGAAACAGTTGTCACACACAAGCTGCGCAAGACCTCGGCAGTGGAAGCAGTGGATGCAGATGCCATTCTCACTCAAGCGGCGGAAACCGCCTCCGCAAAGCCGGTCTCGGACGATGCCGTCCTGCCCACGAAGCGGATGCAGAAGCTCGAAAGGAAGTCTGAGAAGGCACATGAGCGTCTGGATGCTGCCCGTGAAAAGCTGCCCACGCACAAGGTTCTCAAGAAAGAGCGTGTCTTTGATGAAGAGACCGGAAAGGGCAAAACCCGCCTTCATTTTGAGGATGAGCTGAAAAAGCCCAAGAGCAAAGGCAAGCTGCAATTTGAGGCAGATAAAACCGTCCGCAAGGTCGGTGACACCCTTGCTTCCGGCATTCACGGCAAAATCCATGAGGTCGAACAGGAAAATACGGCGGTTGAGGCGGCGCATAAAACAGAGATTGCCGCTGAGACCGCTGCGAGGCATTTCCGTCATCATCGGGAAAGCAGCGTCAACAAGCCTTATGAGAAGGTTTCCAAGCTGGAACACAAGGCGGATGTAGCTGACGCCAAGCTCCAATATGAGAGAAATCAGCAGGAGCATCCTGAGATGAAGAAGCAGAACATGAACAAGCACT
>NZ_JBBMEK010000394.1:0-1967 GCF_040096555.1 Coprococcus intestinihominis
AAATATATAAAGATAGATACATTCTATGCCAGCAGCCAGTTATGTTCGGTTTGCGGATACCAAAATACAGAGATAAAAGATTTATCAATAAGAGAATGGTCGTGTCCAGTTTGTGGTGCAAAACATGATAGAGACATTAACGCTGCAAAAAATATACTGGCGGAGGGATTACGACAAATAGCATAAGAAGAATAACTATATAGGGCAGGGACTGCCCCAATTTACGCCTGTGGAGATAGTAGGTCACGAGGTCTGTGAAGCAGGAAGCCCATTGGCTTTAGACAATGGGTAGTTCACGCGGCAGAATTATTAGAGTGTTTTCAGTGGAATGATAAGGAGTATGATTTGCAGCATGTAAAAGGAATTGGCAGATGTGATGGTGTATTCCCAGAATCTGTTGGATGCCCCTGGATTGGACGTGGATGAAATTATCAATATGAAGATGACAATGAATGAGGCAAAATATCCGGTGGAGAAAGCCAAAGGCAGCGCAAAGAAATATAATGAGCTTTAAGAAGGAAGCGGGCTGAAATAGTGTGTTATGGCGGCCACAGTGCCTTATCGGGATGAAAATAATCCGAAAGAGCAAACCGCTTTATATTATTCGAAAATGGTGGGGAGAAAACAATGCAGACTTATACATATGTATCAAAAGGGAAATTTGAATTAAGAGAAAAATCGAAACCGGTAATCATGCATGAAAGGGATGCTATCGTAAAGGTAACGCTTGCGAGTATCTGTTCCAGTGATTTGCATATCAAGCATGGAAGTGTTCCACGTGCAGTTCCGGGAATTACTGTTGGTCACGAGATGGTTGGAATTGTTGAAGAAGTTGGAGGTGCTGTTACTCATGTTAAACCGGGAGACAGAGTAACAGTAAATGTGGAGACATTTTGTGGTGAATGTTATTTCTGTAAAAAAGGTTACGTCAATAACTGTACTGACCAAAATGGCGGTTGGGCTCTTGGCTGTCGCATCGATGGCGGTCAGGCTGAGTATGTGCGTGTGCCGTTCGCAGATCAAGGTTTAAACAAGATTCCAGATGAAGTTACAGAGAGACAGGCATTATTCGTTGGAGATGTTCTGGCTACCGGTTACTGGGCAACTCGTATTTCTGAAATTACAGAAGATGACACAGTACTGATCATTGGTGCAGGTCCTACAGGAATCTGTACATTGCTTTGCGTTATGCTGAAGAATCCAAAGCACATTATCATGTGTGAGAAAGACGAAGAACGTATTCAATTTATTAATAAGCATTATCCGGATGTACTTACTGTTTCCCCGGAAGAATGCGAGAAATTTGTTAAGAAAACAAGTGATCATGGTGGAGCAGATGTTGTTCTCGAAGTTGCCGGAGCAGAATCAACGTTTCGTCTTGCATGGGAGTGCGCAAGACCAAATGCAATTGTAACAATCGTTGCACTTTATGATAAAGCACAGAGTTTACCGCTTCCGGATATGTATGGCAAAAATCTTATTTTCAAAATCGGCGGAGTAGATGGATGCGACTGCGATGAGACATTGAAACTGATTGCTGACGGAAAGATTAATACAGAACCACTTATTACGCATACCTATCCTCTAAGTAAGATTGAAGCGGCTTATGATCTCTTCGAGAATAAGAGAGATGGTGTTATAAAAGTAGCTGTTGAGTGTTGGCATTAGTCGTTATCGCAGCACTTCTGACATTTCTTTTACCAAAGGGATTTTACGAAACATAGAATATTTTATTGCACTTGATAATTGGGAGTGATTTATGATGAAATTAATTCAGAATATTGATGTTTATGCCCCACAGCATCTGGGGAAAAAAGATGTACTTACAATCAATGATAAGATTGTTAAGATTAAAGATGCAGGTTCTATATCCGCAGACGGATTTCTTTCTGAGGCAGAAATGATCAATGGAGAGGGGTTACTTTTAACTCCGGGATTCATTGATAGCCACGTTCATGTACTCGGAG
>NZ_JBBMEK010000395.1:0-1958 GCF_040096555.1 Coprococcus intestinihominis
TAAACACTTCTTCTGTCATATTCATTCGTTTATCAGCTCCTTGAATAGTCAGAATACTGTCTTTAATCAAATTTGTTAAAATCTGAAGCTTTCCTTCTTCATGCTCTATACATGCCGCTCTTTTATTATATCTTCTATAGCTGTACGCATATCTATCCTCTCCCTCAGGAATTTCTATAGACATATTTTTCTCTGTATCCACCATACTATCATCAGTCATTTGATTAATCAAGTCCATTTCCCGTTCAATTCTCTTCTCATTCTGCCCCCATTCGACACCCTTCGACAGATTCTGATATTCTTCGCCAGCAATAATCTAAATTCATAAACTTCATTCACGCCAATCGAACATACAAAATTAAAAGCCCGATCGATGAATCTTCCTTCGACCGGGCTTTTAATGAATTTCCTGTAATTTCATTTAATACACCTTCAACTTTCATAGAATTCGATTGGATAAATTATGTTCCTTTTGGACTATACCTCCTATTCATAAATTTGCATGTCCACTATGGGCCTCTGCCTTTCTTCATAATCATCATCTCCTCTGTTACATGTAAAGCTGTTAACGACATCTATGTAAACTCGTGAGAGATTATTATTCGATTTGATCAAGACTTCTTATGCCATTGGACCGTCCTCCTGTTCTAAGACTCGACTACTTCTAACTATCCTCTTGGTCTAATACTGGAATAAACTTCCTTTGTTTCTGTTAGGCATCTCCTCTTTGTTGTCTTTATAGTAACACAGTTATTTTAAAACGTCAATAGTTTTCTTTATATTAATCTTCCAATTATAAATATTCAGAATTTTCACATTTTTTAAGTATACTCACCTACTATATACGGCTTCCACACCTCTTCTCTCTTCCTGCAGAAACATTTCTATCTTCTTTCTGACTAATAAAAAAGCGAAACTGTCTGTACACAAATAAATATGCCTTCCAGTTTCGCTTTAAATCTACAAGGATTTGCAAATCTCTTATATCTATTACATTTTTAAGATGACATTGATTTTGTCTTTTAGCATATCTGCAAATATCTGACCATCTTCAGCTTTGCCTGCTACCGAACCATAATGTGTCGGTACTGCTGCTTTCGGATGAATCATTTCTGCCAGCTCAGCTGCCTCTTCTGCTGTCATTGTATACGTTCCGCCGACAGGAATCATAGCCACATCACACTGGATTTTCTTCACATCCTCATTGATATCCGTATCTCCAGCAATATAATAAGTCACCTCATTCATTGTCACAAGATAACCTACCCATTGATTCTGCTGCGGATGAAACTGTTTGCCAATATTGTAGGCAGGCACTGCCTGAATCCTGACACCATTGATCTCCAGTTCATCTCCCGGAGCTACCAATTCTGTAAACTCCTCAGAAATACCGCTGTTGCTCAATGAATCCTTCATTGACTTCGGACAGACAAGAATCGTTGCTGCATTTTTTACCTTCGCCAGATCTTCCGGTGAATAGTGATCAAAATGTTCATGGGTCACGCAAATAATATCAGCATCACGGGTTTCTTCCTCCACATGAAATGGATCAAAATAAATGATCTGATTTCCTGCTATACGAATACTGCTGTGAGTTAAAACCTGAACTTCTTCATACATTATCTGTTACCTCCTTGCTTTTTCTCTATTCTACCATATCCGGCACTCTCTGTCCTTATGAAGCTGAATTTTCTTTGGCTTTCTTGAAAGCCTCATCCAATGTATGCCAACCCAAGACTGCACACTTTACTCTGGCAGGCATATGGGCAATATCTTTCAATGCAGAAGCTTCTTCCAACTGATCGATTTCCTCATCCGTCGCTTCTCCCTGAATCATACGCAGGAACATGTCACCAAGCTTCAATGCCTCTTCCTTTGTTTTTCCAAGGATCATCCCCAGCATAATGTCTGCGGATGCCTGGGAAATGGCACATCCATCTCCTACAAAGGCACCATCT
>NZ_JBBMEK010000396.1:0-1911 GCF_040096555.1 Coprococcus intestinihominis
TTCCACTGATTCAATCACTGCTGTACACCACACTCAGAAAGGAGTTCAATATGACTGTAGCCGATACTTCTTATATGAAAGAAAAACCTGTTCTGTCACTGCTGCTGAGTATGGGTATCCCTATGATGCTTTCCATGCTCATCAATTCCCTCTATAATATTGTTGACGGTATTTTCGTTGCACGCATGAGCGAAGATGCAATGATGGCTATTTCCCTTGTCTACCCTGTCCAGAATCTTCTGCATTCTATCGCAGTTGGTTTCGGCGTCGGTACCAATGCTGTCATTGCCATCTTTCTCGGGAGCCGCAAAGGCGACGCAGCGTCATCTGCCGCATCCCAGGGAATTCTCCTGAATCTCTGCCACGGCCTACTGTTCATGGTTTTCGGCATTCTCTTTATGCGGCCATTCTTGAATATGTTTACTTCCAACGAAACAGTCATCGCTTATGGTATGCAGTATGGTATTATCGTCCTTTGCTTTTCGATGATCCACACAACAGAACTGTCTTTTGAAAAGATCTTTCAGTCCGTGGGTCGTATGAAAACATCTATGATCAGCCTTGGAAGCAGCTGTATGATCAATATTATCCTCGACCCGCTGCTGATCTTCGGCATTGGCCCATTTCCTGAAATGGGGATCCGCGGTGCTGCGCTGGCAACCGGTATCGGCCAGACCACCGGTTTATGCATCTACCTGCTGGCTAGCCGCATAAAACCATTAAATCTTCAGTTTAAAATGCAATACTTCAAACCGGACAAAAATATCTGCAGACGATTATACGGTATTGGCATTCCCGCTACTTTGAATATGGCTCTGCCTTCATTCCTGATCTCTGCATTGAATATTCTCCTTGGCACATTCTCAGATACACAAGTGCTTGTTCTTGGTATCTACTATAAACTGCAAAGTTTCCTGTATCTTCCTGCTAATGGTATGATTCAGGGCATGCGTCCAATTATGAGTTATAATTACGGTGCGCGTGAATCATCCCGTGTCAGAAGCATCTATCAGACTGCATTGTATATCATTATATTGATTCTTCTGGCTGGAACCGTTTTATGTCTGGCCGTTCCGGATCAGCTGATTCATCTGTTCAGCGATAATACAGAAACGATTGTTGCAGGCCGCCGGGCACTCCGCATTATCTGCATTGGATTCACTGTATCCGGAGTATCCGTCGTCACTGCAGGTGCTCTGGAAGCCATGGGAAAAGGCATACACTCATTACTTATCTCCTGTATGCGATATATTGTCCTGATTCTTCCTCTGGCTTTTATCTTCAGTCATTTTTTCGGTGTCAACGGTGTATGGCATGCTTTCTGGATCACGGAAGTCATCACAGCTGTCACCTCCGGTCTTATTTTCTATCATCAGTATCGGGCAATCGCCTGATACTGACTTTCTTTTTCTGTTCATGTCGATACCATACGCATCCTCCGACAAGTATCACACATGCAATACCGGCAATCAATCCGGCCGCCTGCCTGTCATTGGCCTTCTGTTTCTCCGGTTCTGCGGAATTCTGACGCCACTGCGTCCTGGATTGTTCTGTATGCTTCTTGAATTTTCTGGTTCGATCCGATGTATTCACCAGCACATGCCACTCCCCTGAATCGGCAGTATTGCCTGCCTTATCTTCTGCAACAATGCGAATCGTCTGATACTCATCTGAAGCTCCCGTCTGCAATTCAAGCAGTCTCTCCGCTTCTTCAATCTCATCTTCCGAAAACTGTTCTTCCAGCCTGCCGTCAAGATAATATTTCACACAGGAAAGCTGTGTATTATCATCAACCGTCACCTGAAAATTATGAGATGTTCCATGATAATACTGCTGCTCTTCCAGATTAATTATCGAAATTCGAGGTGCTGTTCGATCGACAATAAAACCGATGGTCTGCGCCTGCTGTTC
>NZ_JBBMEK010000397.1:0-1901 GCF_040096555.1 Coprococcus intestinihominis
GCGCTATTCTGGACAACTGGTGTTCTTTGGCAATATTGTCTGTGACAATTTTGTCCATGAGGGCTTTCTTCTCAACGGACTGATGGGCAACCACATAAATCTCATAATTCAATGACCTTACCTTCTCCATAGAAGCCAGAGACTTCTGTACATTTGCCATATAAGGAAGCTTCGAAACGTTCAAAACATCCTCTGAGACAATGGCATCACCAAGACAGCAGATACCATCCGGTGTTACAACCCCCACATGGCCCACTGAATGACCTTCCAGCGAAATCAATTCAAAGATTTCTTCATCAATCATAATTTCCGGCCGCTTCATGTCTACACCTATGATATGAAGTTTCTCCGGATAATACACAGCCTGCGCCTCTTTCGCATGGGCAGCCGTATCAAATCCCATTGAGCGCATCATATCTTCAGGCGATGCAATCGCATCGGCTTCATCCTTTGATGTATAAAAAAGAATATCCGGGAACTTTTCCAACAGTAATAAATCATTCGCCACATGGTCAATATGTACATGGGTATGAATAACGGCCCGGACACGCCAGTGCCGCTCATCCAACAGCTCCATTAAACGTTTTGATGGAATTGGTCCCGAATCAATCAGGACCAATTCATTCTCTGTCAAAAAATATCCCGGAACAAAGGCATTGCCGATGGATACATATCCTGTTTTTTCCGTCAGTTCATGCCATTTCATCTTATAATGTCGCATCCATAACTGCTTTGATCGTATGCATACGATTCTCAGCCTCATCAAAAACAACAGACTGTGCAGACTCGAAGACTTCATCTGTCACTTCCATCTCACTGATACCAAACTTCTCACCGATCTCCTTGCCGATAGTTGTCTTAAGATCATGGAACGCCGGCAGGCAATGCATGAAGATGGCTTTCTCTCCTGCATTCTCCATTACTTTCTTATTCACCTGATATGGAGATAATTCTTTGATACGTTTTGCCCAGACTTCATCCGGTTCACCCATAGATACCCAGACATCTGTATAGATAACATCTGCACCCTTTGTACCTGCTTCTACATCCTCTGTCAGTGTAATGCTGCCGCCTGTCTCCTTGGCAATCGCTTCACACTGTGCCACAATATCAGCATCCGGGAAGTATTCCTTGCATGTACATGCTGTAAAATGCATACCCATTTTCGCACAAACTACCATCAGGGAATTGCCCATGTTGTAACGGGCATCGCCCATGTATGTCATCTTGATACCTTTCAGGTATCCGAACTTCTCACGAATTGTCATAATATCAGCCAGCACCTGTGTCGGATGGAACTGATTGGTCAGACCGTTCCAAACCGGTACACCGGCATACTTCGCCAGATCATCCACGATGGACTGGTCAAAACCACGGTACTCAATACCATCATAAATACGTCCAAGTACACGTGCTGTATCGGCAATGCTTTCCTTCTTGCCAATCTGTGAAGCAGACGGATCAAGGAAAGTGGTATGCATACCAAGATCATTGGCAGCCACTTCAAAAGAACATCTTGTTCTTGTACTGTTCTTCTCAAAAATCAGAGCAATATTCTTTCCAGGGTGATTCAAAGTCGGAATTCCCTGTTTCTTCTTTGCCTTCAATTCATCTGCATGATCAACTAAATATAAAATCTCTTCCGGTGTAAAATCAAGTAACTTTAATAAATGACGTCCTTTTAAATCCATAACAATACCTCTTTATCTTTCTAGTATAACTTCTTAGTTTTAACTTATCTCATTTTATCTGATCAGCTAAGCCATCCTATTAACAAAGAACGGCTCAAAATCGAAACTGTGTATAAGTATACACTCCTTTTTTGAATTATGCAAGTGTTATTCATTAATTTTGTAAAATTATACATATTTTAATTGATATATGCACGGATGCTTTTTTGA
>NZ_JBBMEK010000398.1:0-1886 GCF_040096555.1 Coprococcus intestinihominis
ATCTTCCGTCAGAAACCTGCTGTCGGTACGGGGATAAGTGACCAGTTTCTTTTCATAGAGGTTCTGCGTGTAGTCCAAGGTCTGCTGTGCCGTGTAGCCAAGCACACGGTTGGCTTCTCTCTGTAAACTGGTCAGGTCATAGAGCGCAGGCGGCTTTTCTGTTTTCTCCTTACATTCAGCTTTCTGAACGATTGCCACCGAACAGCTTTGTTTGACAGCTTCGGCTGCTGCCTTGGTTTTGAAGCGTTCGCTTGCAGCCGTAAAACCATCCAATCCAATCTGAACTGTGTAGAACAGTTCAGGCTTGAATGCGGAAATGGCAGCTTCTCGCATAACAGCCATAGCAAGGGTAGGGGTCATAACACGACCAACATTCAGGGTCTGCCCGTAAAGGGTCGAAAAAAGTCGAGTAGCGTTAATACCAACAATCCAGTCGGCTCGTTCTCGACACAGTGCTGCTTCATACAAAGCATCATATTCCGTTCCAGACCTGAGATTTTCAAAGCCCTCCTTGATTGCTACATCTTCCATCGAGGAAATCCAAAGCCGCTCAAACGGCTTTCTGCACCCGGCTTTGTGGTACACCAACCGAAAGATCAGCTCGCCCTCACGACCGGCATCTGTTGCACACACAAGACTCGCAACATCTTCTCTGGCCATGAGCTTTTTCAGAATCCCAAACTGTTTTTTCGTACCGGCAGAAACCTCATACTGCCAGTCCATCGGGAAGATAGGAAGGTCTGCATAAGCCCATTTGCTGTACTTCGCATCATAGACTTCCGGCTGTGCCAGCTCCACCAAATGCCCTACACACCAGCTGACCACATATCCGTTTCCCTCTAAGTAGCCATCCTCACGCTTGGCAGCACCTAACACTTTGGCAATACTCTGTGCAACCGAAGGCTTTTCAGCCAAAACTAATTTCATTTGCATCTGCTCCTTTCACAAAAAAATAAGCAGCCACACACCGTAGTGCATGACTGCTATGTAAAAAGTTCGGAAAGGATTTTTGCAACCTGATACAATTTTCTGTTCTACAATCTCCGTCATAATAAAAATATCTCCATCATTTCAAAAGAGAATGACGGAGATATTTCACCTTGCTTATTCTTGTAGCAACCAATCGGCTATATCGTGAATTTCGATTCCTTCATAGCTATATTGGGGATGTTTGGTTCTGGCAATAATCATTTTCGGATAAGCGTCTCGAATCTGAAGCAGAGGAGAGCATTCTCTCTCAAATGTTTCCTGCCCGGAAATGTTGTCGCTGACCTGAATATAAATCTTTTCGCTACCTCTCTGAGCAACAAAGTCGATTTCCTTTTGATAGAGCTTGCCGACATAGACATCATATCCACGGCGAAGAAGCTCGATACAAACAACGTTTTCATATACTCTGCCATAGTCTATATTTCTGCTTCCCAGTATTGCATATCGAATACCGCTGTCACACAAATAGAACTTTTCAGAGCTTTCAAGGTATTTCTTACCTCGGATGTCATATCTCTTAATATCATAAAATACAAAAGCATTGCACAAATACTTAATGTACTTGCCGACGGTTACATGATTGGTTGGAGTCTCATTTGCTGTCAGTAGCTGACTGACCTTATTCGGAGAAGTCAGGTTGCTGATATTATCCATAAGGAACTCGCTCAGACGTTGTAAAACCAAAGTGTCCGGGAGAGTATATTTCTGTACCAAATCCCTTGTAACAATCGTTTCGTAGACCTCTTTGATATAGTTTGTTCTGTCTTTTTCGGTTCTATAAGCATAGGAACCTGCTAAACCGCCCTTGATAGCGTACTCATCAAAGAGCTTATCTTTGTCACTAATATCATCATAATACTGGCAATATTCCTGGAAGCTGAAAGGAAACACATGAA
>NZ_JBBMEK010000399.1:0-1880 GCF_040096555.1 Coprococcus intestinihominis
GCCAACTACCTGAGCCAGTTGGGTCTGACTCATATCCTTTGTCTTTCTCAATGTTTTTACTTTCTCACCGAATGTCATAACAATACCTCATTTCTAAGCTATTTCAGGTTTATTGACTTATCCCGGAGCAAAAGCAGGAAAGTAATTTCCTAAAATACGCAAGTTAACTCTTGACAACGCGAAATTGATTGCCTATAATGTGAATCACAAAAGATAAGCAATTACTTGCATATAATATAAACAATATTTCCTATAATGTCAATATTAATCTCTTATAAATTGCCTATTTTAGCGGATTTTCAGTTGTATTATTGCATCTGGAATGTGAATAAATGACGCAGGAAGAAGCAATTAGAAGAGAAAATAGGAAATTACGTGCAAAAGAGGTGAAAAAATGGGACGTCAGAAGTCTTTTATCTGTATCGATCTGAAATCCTTCTATGCGTCCGTCGAGTGTGTAGAAAGAGGCCTTGATCCATTTAAGGCAAATCTGGTCGTTGCGGATCCGACAAGATCACAGTCTACGATCTGCCTGGCTATTACTCCGGCTATGAAGAAGCTGGGGGTGAAGAACCGGTGTCGCATCCATGAGATTCCGGCAGGTATTGAATATATTACAGCCATGCCGAGAATGCAGTTGTACATTGATTATTCTGCCAGAATATACAGTATCTATCTCCGGTATATTTCCAAAGAGGACATTCATGTATACAGCATTGATGAATGTTTTATGGATGTGACGAATTATCTGTCCCTTTATCATATGACAGAAAAGGAAATGGCGGTTGAGCTTATGGATGCGGTGATGAAAGAAACCGGTATTACTGCTACTGCGGGAATCGGTACTAACCTGTATCTGGCAAAAGTTGCCATGGATATTGTCGCAAAACATGTGGATGACCACATTGGTATTTTGAATGAGATATCCTACAGACAACAGTTATGGGATCATAGTCCGCTCAGTGATTTCTGGAGGATTGGTTCCAGAACAGAGAGAAAGCTTGCCGGTTATGGAATCCATACCATGGGAGATATTGCTTATACGTCTGTTACATCTGAGGATTGGCTCTATAAGATGTTTGGAATCGATGCAGAGCTGCTGATCGATCATGCCTGGGGTCTGGAATCCTGTGATATTCATGACATCAAGAATTACCACACGGAGGAACACAGCCTGTCTAACGGGCAGGTGCTCATGCGGAATTATTCTTTTGAGGAGGCAGCGGTGGTTGTCCGGGAAATGACAGACGTTCTTGTGTTGGATCTGGTGTCTAAAGGATTGATCACTGGCTCTGTCACACTTTGGATTGCTTATGATCATCGATATGAGCGACCTTCATCCCATGGGACCGTGCGGCTGACATCTTTGACAAACAGTTCCAGCACTATCATGAATGAAGTGGATAAACTGTATCAGAAAATTACAGACCGTCATACAGGGATCCGGAGGATCGAGATCTGCGCCAACCGGGTCATGCCGGAAGGATATCTGCAGTATGATCTGTTTACAGATCCGGCTGCAGTCGAAAAGGAAAAGAACTTACAGCAGGCTATTCTGGATGTAAAAAAGAGATATGGAAAAAATGCGATTATGCGGGGAGCTAATCTGCTTGACTGCTCTACATACAGAGAACGAAATAATCAGATTGGCGGTCATCGTGCATAAGGAGGTGCATAGATCATGATGGCAAGTGCGTATGCAAAATTAATTTATATGCCAAGACCGGTATCCAACCGGCGAAAGATGGATGTGGGACACCGGGCAAAGCAGTTTGCACCGTTTGCTGCTCTTCGGGGATTTGAAGAGTCGGTCCGGAAAAAAGAGATCCTTTATGAACCCAGAAAGGAACTGTCTGAGGAAAAGAAGCAGGAATTGGATG
>NZ_JBBMEK010000400.1:0-1871 GCF_040096555.1 Coprococcus intestinihominis
GCTCTTAATAAAAGCTGAGATCGTATCGTAATGATTGTCTCCGTTCTTGTCATAACGCATCACACGGCGCTGAATACATTCTGATGCCACATCAACCGTAATGTGGATCTTCCCATCCGCTGACGGTTCTGTTGTCAAAACACCCAATTCCACCGCATTCAACGCCATGCGTGCATCACCGCCGGACATATCCGCCAGAAAATCAACCGCATCATCTGAGATCTCAGCTCCATAACTGCCCATACCGCGCTCTGTGTCATAAACCGCACGCCTGATCAGCACCCCGATATCCTCCGCTGACAGCGGCTTCAGTTCAAAAATAACCGATCTGGATATCAAAGCGCCATTCACCTCGAAATACGGATTCTCCGTTGTTGCGCCGATCAGGATCAGCGTGCCGTCCTCCACAAAAGGCAGCAGATAATCCTGCTGACCCTTATTAAAACGGTGGATCTCATCAACAAAAAGGATGGTCCGTTTGCCGTACATTCCCATACGGTCCTTCGCTTCCTGAACAACCTGCTCCATATCCTTCTTGCCGGCTACAGTCGCATTGATCTGTGTGAATGCCGCGCTGGTAGTGTTGGCGATCACCTTCGCTATCGTTGTCTTGCCTGTTCCCGGCGGCCCATATAAAATAATCGAGCTGAGCTTATCAGCCTTGATCGCCCGATACAGCATCTTGTCCCGTCCGAGAATATGCTGCTGTCCTACAATCTCATCCAGCGTTCTCGGACGAAGCCTTGAAGCCAGGGGCGACTCTTTCTCCATTTTGTCTTCTCTCATATAATCAAATAAATCCATGATAACCTGTCACAACCTCCATATAGCAAAATCTTACCACATATAGCAAAAAGAAACAAGTGTTCTGTTTTTATTATTTTTCAAGTTTATAAACCTTTTAGAAAAGTTTACACTCAATTCATTGAACATCCTGTCCCAATCATGTATGATATCTATTGTATATACTGATATCCGTATGTACAACGCTTATTAGAAAGGACGAAACCCTATGGCTGGATTTTTAACATATTATCTGTTTGGAATGGAATCCTGTGATATGCTTTCCGACAACTATATCCATGAAGTCATTAAAAAGAATAACCATGCTTTTCTTCTGGGTCTTCAAGGGAACAATCTGCTCTCCTTTAATCCTCATACTTTATCCAAGCGTGGACTGTCCTATCGTACAGCTTCCCTGACGCTGCGCAACCAGGAATACGCTGCGTTTTTTAATAATATGCTGGATACATTAAGTGGCATGGCCGATCAGGAGCGCGATGTCTGCATCGCCTATATGGCAGGCTATCTCTGCTTTTTTACCATTGATCAGTCTGCTTCACCCTATATTCTTTTCAGGGTCTGGCAGGATCTTCCGGCCAAGTGCAGTTCATCCCGCATGACATGTCACCGTCGGAAGGTTGAGACAACCATTGACACAGTGCTGCTTCGGAGTCGCTGCCATATGGAGCCTTCCCAGCTGAATTTTGAAGCACTGACCTTTGTCAGCCGCAAAGACCTGTCAGCCATTGCCTATCTGATGCGTCAGACGATCCAGACCACTTACAAGTACCGGATCTCCGCGAATGAAATCAGTACAGGCGTCCGCAATATGCAGCGTCAGAACATTCATTTGCGCCCGAACAACCGTTTTTATCATTTGCTGAGATACCGGATTGAAGGCACTCTGCCAATCCTCCCCGCTCAGAAGAAGAAGGTCTATCAGGATTATCTGTCTGATGAACATGATTATATGAACACTGACAAAAAGCCGTGGTACACCTATCCCGGCTGCCCGGAAGCTTCCTATCTCTCCTTTGAAGAGATCTTTGAGCAGGCACTTCAGAACAGTCATCAGCTTCTTGAGAACC
>NZ_JBBMEK010000401.1:0-1837 GCF_040096555.1 Coprococcus intestinihominis
ACGTTTCATCCGTTTGACAGAACTTATCCCAGATTTACTGGAATTGGTAGATAAGAAACGTCTGAACTTTACCATTGCTGTTGATATCTCATATATTCCGCAGGATGTGCAGGAATGGATTTATGAATATATCTGTGACAATGGATTTATCAAACCAAATCAAATTGCAGCTTTAAGAAATTATCTTGGACAAGGACCGGTTACCCAGAGTCTGATGATCAGTATTCTGAATAGCCATATTCCGGTAAAGGCTCCGGCAAGAAAGGTAACTTTGAATGAAAAGAAGCTGACGAAATATTTTCCAAAGAATTATACATCGGAAGACGTGGAGAAAGTGATTGAATCATTATTGGAGAAATGGAAACAGGAACAGGAGGTAATGTGATGGATTTTAAATATATGTATGGAAAACAGGCGGATCAGTATTCTTTTATACATATTCCAAAGATGCTGGTTACTGAAAAAATATTTACGGGAATTACCATTCATGCAAAAGTTCTCTACGGTCTTCTTTTAGACCGTATGGGAATGGCGGTGAAGAATAAATGGGTCGATGAAAGAAACCGGATGTATGTTGTTTATCCGATTCAGGAAATCCAGAAAGACATGGGAGTAACCAGAAAAAAAGCAAGGGAATGTCTGACAGAGCTTGAAAATGCCGGACTTATAGAAAAGCATTTTAGAGGCATGGGGCTGCCAAGCATTTATTACGTAAAAGACTTTGCGGTAGCGTGAGTAAGAAATGTCCATTATGGAACTACTACCGCAGGAAAGGAGAAAATATGGATCAGAAATTGACATTTCGATACTTTTACGGGAATGAAGCTGATCAGTACAGCTTCTACCGGATACCAAAACTTTTATTCAAAAATGAATATTTTAAAAATCTGAGCAGTGATGCAAAGATATTATACGGTCTGATGCTGGATAGAATGTCTTTGTCCATCAAAAATCAGTGGTTTGATGAACAGAACCGGGCATACATCTATTTTTCCATTGAAGATATCATGGAACTGTTGAACTGTGGAAGGAATAAAGCTGTAAAATCGCTGCAGGAACTGGATGATGAGAATGGAATCGGTTTGATTGAAAAGCGCAGGCAGGGATTTGGAAAAGCTAACATCATATATGTAAAAAGCTTCATGGTCTATGAGGAACAGGCGGAACAATCAGCAGAGGAAGCACAGAAGTTTACAAAACAAACCAATGTTGATACTCTGGAAGATGCAGAAGTTTATAAAACAAACTCCATGAAGTCCCAAAAACAAACTTCAAGAAGTCCTGAAAATAAACTTCAAGAAGTTTGCAATTCAAACTCTAATTATAATAATACTAGCGATATTAAAGAGAGTAAGAATAAATCAGATCAAATCATATCCGATAGACAGAGATCAGATGTTGATATGATGAATACGGTATCCGCTTATCAGGATCTCATCAAGGAAAACATAGATTATGAGTCATTACTTATTGCGTATCAGTATGACGAAGCATTGATTCAGGGCATTTATGAGCTTATTTTGGAAACAGTTCTGTGCAGTAGCGAAAAGATCCTGATCGCAAGTAACTGGTATCCGGCAGAACTGGTACGCGGCAAGTTTTTAAAACTGAATTATTCCCACATCGAGTATGTTCTTGACTGTTTCAAGAAGAATACATCAAAGGTGAAAAATATCAAGAAATATATGCTGGCAGCATTATTCAATGCCCCGACAACGATCGATGGGTACTATAAGGCAGAAGTGAATCATGACATGCCGCAGTTTGCTGTCTGACTGAGAGGAGGAGAAAGATGTTTTGTTTAAAGCTCATTGGGAAAATATTATTGATTCCGGTC
>NZ_JBBMEK010000402.1:0-1826 GCF_040096555.1 Coprococcus intestinihominis
GGAGCGAAAGCATATAAATGCTGCGCATGCCTTTGCCCATATGTTCAATAGGGCGCAGCGTTTTCTGCTTTTCATCTGCAATTTCGGCGGTAACGGAAAGCATCTGCTCGATATCACGGTTCATGGAGTAGATGATTTCATGCTGACCGCCGTTTTTTCTGTAGTTGGCATTAACTCTTCTGGAAAAATCATCCAGATTCAGCTGATACAGCTTGTAATCCAGCAATCTGGCCGCTTCAAAGGCATTTAATTCGGCAGGTGTTTTCTGGTTGATCAGACCGATACAGGAAAAGCAGTGGGTGCATGGTTTGGCGGAATCAAAAAGACAGCAGCCAGAACGCATTTGTTTTAAAAGGCTGTCTTCCTGCATGAGCAGCAAATCGTCCTGAAATTGCCGCAGATTGCGTTGCGGGTCCAGATAATAAACCGGCGGCAGCAGTCGGGGAATCCAGTTGTTATTCTTCTGATATCCGTCGCTGTAACGGATTTTCCCGTCGCGGTTGGCGATAAATGTAAAAGAAAGGGTCTGGGTCGCCTCATCATAGGATGGCAGTTTCCGCTTGAAATCCTGAAGCCATTTGTCAAATCGGCGGTAAGTGCTGATTTGACCTGCAGCGTGGAGCATTTTCAAATCATTGTCGCTTAAGAGCAGGCAGACGGAGATTTCTATATTGGCGTAATCCTCCTGAAAATCATCCATTTCAACGGCACAGCTGCCGGTGACAACGCGGATGGCATCAAGAATAGCCGTTTTGCCGGTGTTGTTTTTGCCCACGAGAATCAGGGCGTTTTCGATATCGGTGATCAGCAGGTCGCTGATGGACTTGTAATTGCGGATACGAAGTTCAGTGAGATGCAAGGCGGTCAGTCCTTTCTATTAAATATGTTTAATATGTAACTGTTCAGAGCCAAGCAAAATTTCAAAAAACAGGTATGAAATGCGTAGTATTTTGGAGGTTGGCTCTGAACAGTTACTTTAATATAAGAATATCATAGAAAAGGTTGGAGAAGTATATAAAAATGCCCTTTAGAGATATGTTTCTAAAGGACATTTTAAAATAAAAAGTGCCATAAGCACCAGAGCAATTATAAACCTATTTTACTGCGTTATCAAGATGAAATTTAATCGATTGTTTTAAACGAATGCTGTAAGAAAAGTTAGGTTGTAGTTACTCTCAAAATGTGGTACAACAGTAGTATAGGATAAATAATAGAACTGGATTCCGGACAGCTGGGGGAAGCTGGCTTTGGAAGGAAAGGAAAAAGGGGATATGAAGAAAGTTTTAGTTGTGGGGAGCTTGAATATGGATATGGTCCTTTCCGTAGATCATCATCCGGTGCCGGGAGAGACGATTATTGGCGATGGCATTACTTATCATCCGGGTGGCAAAGGGGCCAATCAGGCCTATGCAGTTGGCAAGTTGGGCGGCGATGTGCGAATCATTGGCTGTGTCGGATGGGATAATAATGGCATGATTTTGACGGAGAATTTAGCCCAGGCAGGTGTGGACACAACGGCAATCAATCGTATGCCGGAGGCACCGACGGGTATGGCGATCATAGATGTGGACAAGAAGGGCGACAATAGTATTATTGTTATTTCCGGAGCCAATGCATGCCTGACACCGGATCTGCTTCGCAAACAAAAGGCGTCTGTGGAATGGAGCGATTTTATTATGACACAGTTGGAGACGCCAATCGACACGGTGCTTGAACTGGCCAGAATGGCCAAAAAGGCAGATAAATGCATGATTCTCGATCCATCACCGGCCAGAGCGGATCTGCCGGATGAGTTATTTCCTTTAATTGATATTATGAAACCGAAT
>NZ_JBBMEK010000403.1:0-1802 GCF_040096555.1 Coprococcus intestinihominis
ACCTTTCCTTTTTTATTTAAAATGTATCGTTGATACTATATAAGCACAGCTTATATGTTGAGTGGCTCATTCAGTGCTTCCGTACCTTCAAGGCAGAATTTGCCCTCCCGTATGATATCTACCTGCCTGCCGTCTGCAAAACATGCTGTAATGGCACTGATCTCATCGTAAGGAATCGTAATATCCGTATGCACATTAAAATATGCCTGTTCCGGATCCGTATCCCTCAGGCGGGACTTCTCATTCTCACGGGCAACAATTTCCTTGCCGTCTGTATTATATACCTTATGATCTTCACTATGGCTGTAGCAAGTATCGCCAATGGCAAAATGCGGCCCTGTCTTCTCCATAATGAGAATCGGCATCAACTGTGTAATGTCGAATTTTCTGGCCATGGCATAGGCCGTTGTGTTCGTGCCGATGGCAAATTCTCCCATTGGCAGCGTTTCATGATTCTGAAGGAGATTCTGTCTCAGATACTTCTGATTCTCTTCCCTGTCCTCATAATTGCTGCAGTCGGCTTCAGCAACACAGCCATCTTCAAACCGCAATGAAAGATTTCTGTAATTCAATCCATTAAGATAAACACTGCTTACATGCAGCGTTCCATTTGTTCCTGCCAATACCGGACTTGTAAAAATCTCACCCACAGGAATATTCACATCTGCACAACAGTTTTCAAACACCGTTTCCTTCGCCGGATCCTGAAGCTGCCATAAGGCAACTTTCAAATCCGTCCGGTTGCCGTTCATACCAGTAATATGCATATATTCCGCGCCGTCAATGGCATCGATCATCTTCTGCTGAATGCTTCTGAACAGATCATTATCCAGATTGTTGACTTTGATCGTCTCATCCATAATGGCCTCAAACCGATCGCCAATGGACGGCAGTGGCCAGGCAATGATTGAAAAACTGATGGCTGACGCATCAATATACTGATTGACAATCTCTGTCAGCTGTCCTGCCATGCGAACAGCCAGCTTCTGCTGTTTATCCGACAGTCGGATGTTCTCCTCTTTAGCCGCCGGTTCAAAGGGAGTCTCACCAAAAACATCCATCCAGGCCGGACCGGCATAATCCTCTGCCAGATCCGCATACTGCTCATAGGCAGATTTCGTCACACCGATGATGCGCTCACATAAAGCTTTGTCAAGATATAACCCCTTATCCATGCGGTGATCGTAATCATACTGCGGATTAGCCGAGCAGGACACAAGACCAAGCTTACCCGCTGTCTTGTTAATACTATGGATGGCATCCCTGCAGACAATCACAGAAAGTCCTAATGCTTCAAATTGCCGTATTGTTGAACGAAGCACTCGCTCAAAACCAATATTGGCTCTTAACTGGACATTCTTCTTGGCTGATAAGTCAATCTTATACAGTTCAAATCCTCTCACGTAGCCATTCACAAATGTAGCTGCCATATCGTCGATCACCGACTGATCCAGGTTGTTCAGATACGTAGCAATCGACTTTTCATTGGCAGAAATATACTCGCCATACTGATACAGATAAGACAGATCTGTCAAATCCGCCTTCATGATGATATCCTTGTAAAAGCTCAGGGCCGGATCTAGCTTCTCCCGGGTTCTCCCCGTCACAGTCTGATCACTGTAATCACTGACATACCAGTAAATGATCTGCAAAATCTCATCTCTTTCAGGTATACGGTTCTCAAAACGGTTATAAATCTCTATAAACAGTTCATTGATCGCTGTCATATCTGCCAGACGCCCCTGGAATGCCAGCGGGATCAGACCTCGGATCTCCGTGACAAGCCAGGCCATCATCGGACC
>NZ_JBBMEK010000404.1:0-1777 GCF_040096555.1 Coprococcus intestinihominis
AAGGAGGATTGCCATGGATACAGTTAAGATTGGAAAATATATTGCCGGAAAGAGAAAAGCCCTTGGAATGACGCAGGCACAGGTGGCAGAGAAACTGGGAATGAGTGACAAGTCCGTTTCCAAGTGGGAGCGGGGAGTTTCCCAAAGTTAAAGATACCACATCAATCCCACGCGGACTTTTGCTCAACCGATACAGCCGGAGGGCTGGATAACAAGAAAAGGCGGTATGCGCCCCGTGGAGGGGTAGCGTACCGCCTTTTCTTGTGGGGGTTTCCAAAGGGGGCAACGCCCCCATTTGGCACACGACTTTGCGAAGCAAAGTGTAGTGTGTTATACGCTCTGCCGGCGTTGCCGTGAAAATGCCGTTGCCGCCGGGGAGGGCAAGGGCATTTGAAGCGGCAGGAAAACAGGGCTGTGCTTGCGTGGCGTGGAGCCGCAAGCGCAGGTCTGGACTCATCAGCAGACAGGGCGTATATGAAAGCCCCAGTTCCTCGTCCTACGCTCCAACTTGTGGACAAAGTGTCCCGAAGTTGTGGCCACACTCCCGGAAAAGTAGCAGGACAACGGGCAACCGTCAAGGCTGAAATGAACGGGTTTACACCCGGCCTTGACCTCCGCCCGCTGTCCCGCTGGATGGGTGGACAAGGCGGCCAATCCCTCAAAGTGCTTGGCCGCTCTCTTTCTGATTTTGAGGTATTCAGTTTTTCAAAATTGAATAATCAAAATAAATTTTTTCGATTGAAAAAATTTTATTTGTTATCATCTTCAATGCCATATTTTTTCTTTTGCCGAATCACATAATTACTGATTTTTTCATCATATAGTGGATACTGGTAATCCAACTGGCATGCCACTTCTGACGAAACCTCCCGGAACAATGCCATACATTGTTCAAAGGATTCCCACATATGGGGATAGGAATCCATATTATAAGTGGACATAAGTCGTTCCCACAATTCCTCTGGGACATATTGCTTCATAAATTTATAGTTTTTTCCCAAACTGAAATGAAATCCCTGTTTGATACCAATCAGCCAGGAAATCATGCGAAGCAATTCTTTTCGTACTATATCATTCATATGGTCAATAGCAAAAAGAATTTCTTTGCGGCATAAGCCCTTTACTACATATGTTGTAGTATTCCAAAATTCATTACAGCAATCGTCAAACATTCTTTGAGTAGGCTTCTGCAAGTGGTAGTCTATATCCGTTGGTATTGGCGGCTTTACGATACGGTTGTCTTTATCCAACAGTAACTTTACCAGTTTATCCCATGTAAAATACTCGTCTATCAGTTCCAGCGGCAGCAAAGTTAAATCTATCTTAACATCATCAGTAAACAGCATTAAATATGAAAATCCCTTTTCTACAGCTGGAAATAATTCCATATCTTCCGGCTTTTGCAGAATCAACCTTTCACCAAATATATCTAGCCATTTATCATCACTTGTGAAGCTGTCCATATCCGTAACAAAAAAAGTAATATCAAAATCCTGAAAATCATCAGGCGGAATATTTGTATTTGTTCTAGATCCTTTCAAAGTAACCATGCGAATGCGTTTGTCTGTTTTTGCAAAATTCAAAACAATATCATAAACTTCCTTTTCTGATCTCATTTTTATCTCCTCCAATTATTGAAATAGGTGTGAAGCCATTTTAGGGCTTTCCCGCCTTGATTACCCTTTAGCAAAGACGGGCGGGACTGTCAACGGCGGCGCATGAAATGCGCCGTTCATCTTGACCGTTGACTGGCTCGGCTGGCTTTGCTATCTTCCTG
>NZ_JBBMEK010000405.1:0-1774 GCF_040096555.1 Coprococcus intestinihominis
TATCAGTCAGCTGGTCGAAAAATTCTATCAGGACAACGAACTCATACTCAATGCAGTATATGGCGAGGAGTTTGATGAGCAGACAATCAACAGATTCATTGAAATAGTAAATCCGGCCGGAAACCGTTCGTACAAAAAAGGACTATATTTCATGATGATGTATGAAAACCGTGTCACATTTAAGAAATTCGGAGATACGCCAAAGGATATGACCTGGTGGGAGTTCTATCAGCTGACAAGGGAGATTTTTGATGATACGGCAGCAGGACCTAAGACCTGGCAGAACCATTTTGGAGGAGCAGACGATGAAGAAACCACAGTACAGGATACGGCCGATGAGCCAGGAAGAGAAGAAACTGCAACAGAAGCTCCTGAGCCAGAGGATGACGGTGGAGCAGTTGGAGAAACTGGCGCTGATGATGTCCAGGAGATTGAGAAAGGAGGCATGGGAGATCATGGAGCAGCTGATGAAGCAGGAACAGGACAAGAGGAAGATGACACCGATGGAGAAGAAAGCGGCCAAGCAGATTGTGAAGAACCTGCAGAGAGGACCGATGAACAGACAGGAGCGCAGAGCCAGAGAGAGGAAATTGCGCCCGCGCAAAAATCCACGGAAACACTAGAAAAAGAGGAGGTTGAGGATGATGAAACCGGAGAAAATGAAAGCTCAGACGCAGAAAATCAAACAGCAGAATCTGAACAGGAAACGGCCGAGAGAGAGCAGACAGAAGAAACAGAAGTCATAGAGGCGGCATATGGTACCAGAAAAGAGTACATGGACAGGCTGTCAGAGCAGGGAATGGCGGAATATATGGCTGATGAATACAAGAGCCACCGGTTGCTAGTGACAGATCTGGCAAATACATGGAATCTACGCAAATGGCTCAGCGAAAAAGTTGACCGGTTCGGAAAGCCGATGGAGGACGCAAGATGATAAAGATGACAAGAGTTTACGGAGATATGTATGTACCAAGAGAGTATTGCACGTTTACAAATCCGGTAACGAGTGGAGGAACTGAGGAAGTTGACTATGTAGATATGCCATGCGAGAACGGATGTGAAAAAGAGTGTGAGAATTGTACATTGCAGAAAATCATGAATGAGTATGCGAGGCTAACAAGGCAGGATATAGACGAGAAGAAACGACATTGTGAAGAATGTGAAAACTATAAAGAAATCAGAAAAGGGCCGAGAGGAGGGAAGAAAGGAATATGCAGGATACTCAGACCATCACTGACGTGTTACTGATAGGAACACAGGGAACCGTTCAAAGGCTCCTGCAGGATGAGCAGACCGGCCAGATCTATCCGGTCAACAACGTGTTTGTTTCGATTATCAATAATGCAATGGTAGAAGAGGACAAGGGAGAATATACAGTCACGGAGCCACTTTTCAATCCGTTAAGAGGAATCCTGTGGAAAAACAATGTCTGCAAGCTGAGAGCACATTTCCGGACAGATGACAAGAACATCAAGGTTTTGAAAAGTCTCAAAGGTGTAGATATCACGCCGGAGGTGCCAGAGGAATGATGTACCCAAAACCACAACGAAAGAAAAAGAGAAAAAAACACAAAGCCAGTATCCTGCACTGCAAGGATGGCACTTGCTATCTCTGCATGAAGTTAAAAGGGGACTATCGGAGATATCCGGTAGTCCATGAACATCACATCTATGATGGCCCTAACCGCCAGAACTCTGAGGCGGAGGGCCTAAAGGTGTATTTGTGTCTGGACCATCATATCATGGGGCCGGAGGCAGTACATAACAATCACAAG
>NZ_JBBMEK010000406.1:0-1766 GCF_040096555.1 Coprococcus intestinihominis
AGGAGAGGTGTGATACGATGAAATCCAAAGGAATCATTTTAATTGCATTGTTATGTACATTTGCAATATCCGGATGCAGTAAAGAGACCAATACAACTGCAGCGGACACTGAAACAAGAAGTACGCAAATCATTGCATCTGAAGAGACATCTACGAAGAATGAAATGACAATTGTATTAAAGGATAATGAAACAGGTAATCTTCTTGAGAATAAAGTCGTTGAGGATGAAGCGAAGATCACGGCATTTAATCAAATGTGCGGTGGATTGAAGAATCCAACAGATGAGAAGTATTCCGAGGTTTTTTTCGATAGTATAACAAGTAGTGAGTATACATTGAATTTTTCCAGCAGTGATTTTACTGAAACAGCATCTGATAAAGGTGATGCAGTCATCGTAGAGTGCAACGGTCTTTCATATGAACTTGCAGTGGGTGGAGAAAATTGGCAGAAAATAGCTGATTTTCTGGATAGTATTTCCAAATAGGCAGAGATAAATCTTGAAGGGATAAGGCTTGAATGGCATGGTTTGCTGTTCAAGCCTTAGTTATTAAGCAGAAAAATTTGTTTAAAAATATCAGGAGTATTGCAAATTGCCAGAGACACTGGTGTAGATGTAAGTTGAGGAAATGGCTACAGTATGGTATGATTAAGGCAGTGTATTTCGCAGGAACTTTGAAAGTAAATTGCAGAAAAGGAGTGTGCACGGATGGGAAATTTTGTAAATCCAGGAAATGATGCATTCAGAGTTGCATTGGCTTCCAGTATTTATGTTGATAAAACGGGTTTGCTTGAGTATACCAATAAAGTAATCGGAACACTACAGGCATATATTTGCAACAGTCGTCCGAGAAGATTTGGCAAGTCAATTACAGCCAATATGCTGACGGCCTATTATAGCAAAGGCTGTGATTCTGAGACTATTTTTGCTGATTTGGAAATCGGTAAGAGTCCTGATTTTAAAAAGCATCTGAATCAGTATGATGTGATTCATCTTGATGTTCAATGGTGTATGGAACCGGCTGGCGGTCCGGAATGTGTTCTCTCTTATATTGTGGAAAAGACAATAAGCGAACTCAGAGTCTATTACCCGAATATATTGCCTGATCATATGAAATCCTTGCCGGAAGCATTGTCCTGTATTTATGCTGCATCAGGAAAGAAATTTGTCATTATCATTGATGAGTGGGATGTTTTGATTAGAGATATGGCAGTGGACCAGAAGATTCAGGAGGACTATATTAATTTCCTTCGGGGACTGTTTAAAGGGACGGAACCGACAAAGTATATTCAGCTTGCCTATCTGACGGGAATTTTGCCGATTAAAAAGGCACGTACACAGTCGGCACTCAATAATTTTGATGAATTTACGATGCTGGATGCAAGTATTTTAGCACCGCATGTTGGTTTTACTGAGAGTGAAGTGCAGCAACTTTGCCGGAAATATCATAGAGACTTTGAGAAGATTAAGAGATGGTATGACGGATATTTGTTGGAAGATTATCAGGTCTATAATCCTAAAGCGGTTGTCAGTGTGATGCTGAAAGATAAGTTCAGAAGCTATTGGTCTGAGACGGGGTCTTATGAGGCAGTTGTCCCATTGATCAATATGGACTTTGACGGATTGAAAACAGCTATTATAGAAATGCTGGCAGGTAATGCGATAGAAGTTGATGTCGGTACATTCCAGAATGATATGAACAATTTTTATTGCCGGGACGATGTTTTGACTTATTTGATTCATCTTGGCTATTTGGCTTATGACCAG
>NZ_JBBMEK010000407.1:0-1758 GCF_040096555.1 Coprococcus intestinihominis
GGACGTTGAACGGAAACATTTCAGATGTCCGAAGGTTGTGGGAGATGGCATTGACTTGTCAAAACATCAAATCTACATCAGTTACATTACGTCAGACAGTGCAGGAAAAACATTCTCAGGCAATGCAGGATTGTATCTCTGTGAGGATGTAGCAACTGATGGCGACGATATTACTTTCTCCTGGCAGTTATCCGGTAATGTATTTGCCAGCGCCGGATTCATTGCTTTTAAGGTTCTAGCTGCAAAGACAGACGGAGAAAACGTGCAGACAAGGTGGAACACAGTGCCAGCAATTGGAACTGTATTGATGACTGTCCCGGATGGAATGGATATTGGTGAGGCATATCCGGATATCGTTACTCAGCTGCTTGAGCGGATGGCAAGTGTTGAAAAGATTGCAACGGAAGAAGCTATGCAGGGGTATGTGAACACGTATCTGGAAGCCCATCCGGGAGAGAGCGACGAAACGTTGACTGATCCGAAGAAGGCTGCACCGGCCAGCGTGGTCGGAGAGTTAAAGGGCGATTTAACTAACTATGATAAATCTATTAACAACTATAATTTATTAGACGATGCACAGTTTTTTAATGGTAAACAATTTATTGACACCGGTGGTTATTTTTGGGATAATAACTATTGGAATTCATATAAAATAACTAATAATTTAACAAATAAAATCGTTGCTAAAAAAGATAATAAATCTATATTTCACATGATTGTAGGATATTTCAATGGTGGTAACTATATTAGTGGTAAATCTTATTCATCTAATACAGATAAATACGAACTTAATCTACCAGAAGGCTGTAATATCATTTGTGTATCATTTAATGTACACGATGATGATCTTGAAGGGCTAATGTTTAATTGTGTAACGGATATTGGTGAAGCAGTTAAAGAAAACTCTAAAAATATTGATGAATTAAGAAACAGAACAAGTAATCTTTTGACTACACATAAATTGATTTTAGATAACGAATTTTACGAATTACCTAAAATAGAAGATTATGAAAATAAGTATGCATATTCATTGAGTGATGGTAAACCAGAATGGAAATCAAATGCTATTTACAGGACGTGCTCTATTGATGGAAATATAAATATAAAAGCGTATTTCACCAATGCGGTTGATAATGCTAATACTGCCATATATCTTGTAACGGTAACAAAATGTGAAAATGAGGTATATTCGACAAAAACATTTAACGTCAATGATTTATTTTTATATAACACTTCAAAAGAGGGCACTGTTTACGGAATTAGTTATGAAATTGATGTTGAAAAAAGAGCTATTCAATTTACAGGAAATACAAATAATGTCACATTGTCAATTACAATGAAAAACGATAGTGGTTACGTTGAATATATTAAAAGATACAGACCTAAATGGTTAATTTCAAAACCTAATGAAATATATGTTTGTGCAAACGATTCTACTGATGAAGAAAAAGAATATGCTGATTATTTGTGTGATGGTGTTAATGATGAAGTTGAAATTATGAACGCCATAAAAAAACTTAATCCATACGGAGTTGTTGTTTTATCAAGTGGAACATTTAACATTCAGTCATTTAGTAGTTATAGAGAAGAAGATGTAAAGTGTGCTATCTTTTCAGATAAAGACATAACAATTCAAGGAAGTGGAAGAAATAGAACAAAGTTGTTTGTTAGTAATGATACATTATCTGCGTTGACAGAAAAAGTAGCTATCGTCAGTGGCTACGATACTTGTATAAATTTAAATGATTTGTCTTTTGA
>NZ_JBBMEK010000408.1:0-1741 GCF_040096555.1 Coprococcus intestinihominis
ACACCGCCGCCAGCCATGAGCTGTTTTATCCCCAATTAGGTGTAAAACTCTGCTCGATGGCGGGCGGCGGCGTACAAAAAATCTATATGGTGTTTTTAAGAGAACCGTCCCGGCGGGACAGGTCAGGCAGTGACCTGTTCCACCTCCGGGATGGGTTTGAGATTAAAATGAATTTCGATAGAAATGTGTCTTGTTTTATCTTCGTCAATGCGTTCATGCACGACGATTTCTTTGATTAAGCGGTTAAGGGTGGCTGCGTCCAGCTCTGTGATGTTGGCATATTCCTGAATGGCTTCCACCCATTGTTTTGCGTCATTGGCAAGCTGGACTTCATCAGACAGCCGCTTTCTGCCCTCGGACACTTTTGCTTTAAGCTCCGTCTGCTCGGTCTGTGTCTTTTCCAGCATGGTGTTGAAATTCTGCTCACTGATACGCCCTGCAATCATATCCTCATAAAGCCGCATGACCATTTTGTCCAGAACCTCAATCCGTTCCTCGTCCCTTGTAAGGGAGCGTTCCATTGCTTCCCGCTGTTCCCGCTGCTCTGCTTCACAGGTATTGGTCAGGCGGTCGGCAACCGCTTCCCCGTCCATCAGGGCAGCTCTGGCACATTCCCGGATTTTCCGCAGCACATGGCTGTAAAGGGTGTCATAGTCAATCCGGTGCTGGGTGCAGTGGTTCTTTCCAAAGGCGTTGTAGGTCTTGCAGGAATAAATCCGCTGGGGATGTTTTGCGTTTGTGTAGCGTACCGTCAGCGACTTCCCACACTCGCCGCATTTTAACAATCCGGCAAACAGGCTGATTTCATCGGTCTGCCCCGGACGCTGGCGGGATTTCAGCTTGTTCTGCACAATGTCAAAGCTCATGCGGTCAATCAGCGGTTCATGCTGTCCCTCCACCACAATCCAGTCCTCCGGCTTCTTTTCCCCAATTGTGCCGATTTTGAAACGGTAGTCTTTTTTCTGGGAAGCAATCGCACCGGTGTAGACGGGATTCATCAAAAGGTCTTTGATAACGGAGAAGTCCCACATATACCGCCCGTTTTCCGGGTCTTTCTTTTCCCATTTGGTTCGGGTGTTGCGAAGCCCCCGTTCCCGGTTCCACCATGTGGGGCAGGGGATTTTTTCTTCCTCCAGCCGTCTGCGGATATAGTTCGGACCATGACCGTTCAGGGCATATCCGAAAATCAGCCGCACAATCGGGGCGGTTTCCTCGTCAATGAGCAGATGGTTTTTGTCCTCCGGGTCTTTCCGATACCCAAACGGGGCAAGACACCCGGTAAACTGTCCTTTCTGCGCTTTCAGAAGATAAGAGGAATGGACTTTCTTGGAAATATCCTTGCTGTACATCTCATTCAGGATATTCTTGAACGGGGCGATGTCGTTGTTATCCCGCAGGGTGTCGATACCGTCATTCATGGCAATATAGCGGACACCGTTTCTTGGGAAAAAGTCCTCAATCAAATGCCCGGTTTGCAGATAGTTACGCCCCAGTCGGCTGAGGTCTTTCGTGATGACAAGGTTGATTTGCCTGCGCTCAATGGCTCTCAACATTCTCTGTAAATCAGGACGCTCCATATTAAGACCTGTGAAGCCATCGTCCTGATAGACTGCCACAACCTCCCATCCCTGCTTTTCGCAGTATTTTTCCAGCATATCACGCTGGTTTGCGATACTGGCACTTTCGCCTTGCAGGTCATCGTCCTTTGACAGCCTGCAATAGACCGCCGCACGATAGCCCC
>NZ_JBBMEK010000409.1:0-1734 GCF_040096555.1 Coprococcus intestinihominis
TGAATTTTAGATGTGCATACACAGAAAGGATATAGAGATGAAGGAAAGAAACAGTACGGCAGCCATCAGTGTGAAGGCACCTGTGATCGGACTGCCAAGGGCGATGCTGTATGATCGTTATGAAGTGTTGTGGAAGTCATTTTTTTCAGCGTTGGGCATGAAGGGTATTGTCAGCAAGCCTACCAATAAAGCGATGATCGAAGCGGGCTCAACACTGGCAATTGATGAAGCCTGTCTTTCCACCAAGATTTATCTGGGCCATATTCAGTCGCTGATCGGAAAGTGTGATTATATTCTTGTTCCGAGAATCAGCAATTTCGGTCTGCACCGGAATATGTGTACGAAGTTTGAATCACTATATGACGTTGTCTGTAATGTGTTCCGTAATACGGATCAGAAGTTTGTTGCCTACAATGTAGATGTTCTTCAGAAGATTGATGAAGAGAAGGCTTTTGTGGATCTCGGAACAGCCCTCGGCTATGATAGGAAGACGGCACAGAAGGCTTATAAGAGGGCGAAGAGGAACGAAAGTGAAGACTGGAAGAAGAAGGTTCACGAAGAGGAAGCTTTGTATAAGTCACAGAGTATTAAGGTATTGATCGTTGCCCACAGTTATGTGTTAGGCGATGCTTACATCGGACAGCCTGTTATTGATTACCTGAAGAGTATGGAAGTGACGCCGATCCGCGCAGATGTTGTAGATCGTAAGGAAGCACTGAAGCAGAGTGCGAAGGTATCAAAGACGCTGAAGTGGGAGCTGAGCCGTGAACTGATGGGCAGTATCCAGATGCATCGTGACAAGGTGGATGGTCTGATTCTCCTCAGCGCATTTCCGTGCGGACCGGATTCTATGGTGAATGAGATGATCATTCGTAAGTTCACCGGACTTCCGATTCTGAATATTGTTTTGGACAATCAGGATGGTACCGCCGGACTGGAGACGAGACTTGAGAGCTTCACGGATATCCTGAAGCTGAAGAAGGGGGTACTGTAATGGACATAGGAAAAAAGAAGGTGTCATTTCCAATGGTAGCTAATTACAACAGTGTGGTTCGCTACTTTGTGGAATGCGGTCTGGACGCGCAGTTTATCATGCCGCCGAAGATGACAAGGCGGACACTGGAGATTGGTTCGAGATACAGCCCGGATTATGTCTGTGCACCTTTTAAAAGCACATTAGGAAGTATGATCGATGCACTGGAAGCAGGTGCAGATACCCTGGTTATGACCATGGGATTATGCCGCCTGGGTTATTACGGCGAACTTCAGGAACAGATTATCCGTGATCTCGGCTATAATTTTGAGATGATCAATCTGGCAGAATATACAACGGGCAAGAACAGAGATTATCTGAAGGCGCTGCGCCGGATCAATCCGAAGATGAGTCTGGCAAAGTTTACACTGGCCGCTGCAGAGGGTCTGAAGATGGTGGAATATATCGATGAGATTGAGGCAGAATACTACAGAAATTGCGGTTTTGAACTCAACAAAGGTGACTATAAGAAAGCGTTGGACAGATTTTATCTGGCGATGAATATGGCGAAGTCCAAGAAGGATGTGGAGGAAGGCTATCGCGAAGCAAAACGTGAATTTAACCGCATTTCGATGGACAAGCCGGAGCAGCCTTTAAGAGTGGGTATCGTCGGAGAATATTTTACCATCATGGATCCTTTCTCCAATCTGGATCTTGAACAGAAGCTGGCGGATATGGGTGTGGAAGTGCATCGCTGGATG
>NZ_JBBMEK010000410.1:0-1731 GCF_040096555.1 Coprococcus intestinihominis
ATGCCTCTATTGTATCATGCTTATGTGTATTTGGAATTTCTCATTTTGGCTTGTACTATTTATATTCTAGCACCAAAGTTCTTTCTGGTTATCAGATAGTGAAGAAATCTCTATAAGATTGCTCTTTAATAAATCTACGACTTCTTCCCCTTCCCTGTCTAATCCAATTACCATTCCATTATTTCGATTTGCTATAATAGTTATTCCTTTGACTTTGAATGTCTTTACATTATTACCCAACCAGTCCATATCTTCCTCCAAATTAAATATCTTTGTTTCTAAATTCTCTAATTCCAAAATAAGTGGTAAAAACTGCTATAATAGAAAAATAAATTGCTCCTATTAAAACCTGCGTCCATACTACTTTTTCCATCATTGTAAAAGTATTGATATAATACAATGGGGAAAAATATTTAAACACTTTCGTATAAGAAAGTAAATTCATCCCAATGTAGCCTATCATATAAATCCCCAAGCAGACTACTAATCTATACTTTATGGATAACATCATAATGATAAAAATTGTTATTACCCAAAAAAGATATATGGTAATAATCTGTATAATTTCTATTGAAATTCTTTCATCATACAACGCTCCATTTACAATTGGAGTTTTATCATTCATTATAAAATAATAACAAAACAATCCTACAACTACTAATAATACACTAATCACACCAGCATACACGCTTAATGCCTTTACTTTTTCTATATAGATTTTTTTTCTATCACCTACTTTATTCAAATAAATCCGTAAACTTTTATCTTCAATTTCAGTCCCTAATGTTCTACTTGTAATGGCAACTAAAATAATATTAAAAATAAACATGGATTGAGCCATTTGAAACATCGCCGATATAAAATTGATTGCTGTAATATTTCCATTTCCGCTATAAGAAACTATTTCTGAACCACTTGCAATTCCTACACTATATAAAATCGGAACTAAAATCACTGTTAAAAAAATCCATGTATCTTTTCTTTTATACAATTTATATAATTCTGTTTTGTAAACTACCTGCTTTCTATTTATCATATCGTTTCCTCCGCCAAAAATAATTTTTTCAAATTATTATTTTGAATTGACATTCCCACGATATAATGCCCCTCTTGTAATAATATTCTTTGAATATCAACAATATTTTTTTCATTTTTAAAAAAAATACAATCTTTTTCACAAAGTATAGTGGGATCTTGTAACTCCAACTTTTTTTTCTCTTCTGTGCTTATATTTCCATCAATTTTTAAAATAAAAGTCTTTTCTCTCACTAATTTCTGATCCAAAACCTTTTTTCCTTTTCGAACCATCACAACTCTGTCACATACTTCTTCCACATCATCTAAATCATGACTCGAAAATAAAACGGGGATTTTTTCTTGATGCGCCTTATCTAAAATTACCTTTTTAAATAATTCCTTTCCAACCGGATCTAATCCTACAAATGGTTCATCAAATATCAATAATTCCACATCTGTTAACAGGCTTTGACACAATCCCAATCTCTGTTTCATGCCAAAAGAGAATGTTTTCACTTTCTTTTTTTTGCTATCAGAAAGTTCTGTCTTCTGCAATAGACTTTCTATTAAAGTACTATTTTTCTTGTCTTCTGATAATATTGATAGATACTGTAAATTCTCTTCGGCTGTCAAATAATCCAAAAAACTAGGCTCGATTAAAACTCCTATTTTATCTAATGTTTTTTCCTTTTCACTAGATATTCCTTTAAAAGA
>NZ_JBBMEK010000411.1:0-1731 GCF_040096555.1 Coprococcus intestinihominis
AATCAACGGCACTGGCATCCGAATACAACGGAATCAGAGAGTATGACGTTGATATCTGTGCGAACAATGAGGACCAGGCTCTCCGGCCGGTACAGGATATCGTTGGAGCATTCGAGCAGCCTAAGTGGCTCAAAAAGCTCCAGCGATTTTTTAAGTGGACAAGGGAGAAAGTGGTCTGCAAGAGCACAAGGTCAACAATAAAGGGACATACAAACAATCCGGGCGGAAAAGATGGTCTCCGCTCCGGAATGGTAGTGCTCAATGAGATTCATCAGTATCAAGACTATAAGAATATCAATGTATTTACGACCGGCCTGGGAAAGAAGAAACACCCACGCCGGTCATATTACACTACCCAGGGAGATGTCAGGGAGGGACCGCTGGATGATCTGCTGGAGACAGCAGAGGGAATCCTGTTCGGAGGAGAACCAGACAACGGCCTACTACCGTTTATCTGCCGGTTGGACAGCAAGGCAGAGGTACACGATGAGAAGAACTGGGAAAAGGCTAACCCATCATTGAGATACCTGCCGGATCTCATGGAGGAGATCCGGAAAGAATACAGAGACTGGTTGAAACGGCCTGAGAAGTTCACGGCATTCATGACCAAGAGAATGAACCTCCCAGACGGTTCCAGCGAGATCAAAGTGTGTGCTTATGAAAGAATCAAAGCCACTAACAGACCTGTACCGGTAGATGATCTGGTGGGAAGAATGTGCACCTGTGGCATCGACTTCTCAAAAGTCACTGATATGATTTCCGTCAATCTCCATTTCAGAGACGTGGATACCAGGTATGATCTAAACCATTCCTGGCTCTGCCTGCAGTCAAAAGACTTGCCAAGAATAAAGGCACCATGGAAAGAATGGGCGGATCAGGGACATATCACACTGGTTGATGATGTGGAAATCCACCCGGAGCTGATCGTGGACTATATTGCAACTCAGATGGAATACTATTCGATCAAGAAAATGGCAATAGATGATTTCCGTTATGCTCTGGTGGCCAAGTATCTGCAGAACATTGGTTTTGATGCAAAAGTGTACAAAAACCTAAAACTGGTAAGACCGTCAGACATCATGAAAGTTGCGCCGGTTATAGACAGCTGTTTTGCAAATGACTATTTCGTGTGGGGAGATAACCCGGTGTTGCGTTGGGCAACAAATAACACAAAGATGGTCAGATACGGCCGGAAACCGGGAAAGGAAGATGATGCCGATATTGGAAACTTTGTATATGCAAAGATTGAGGCAAAGTCAAGAAAGACAGACCCATTTATGGCATTGGCCGCATCTATGACGGTAGAGGATGACCTGCCGTATGCTCAGAGCGTAAGCGCGCCGGATCTGGGCGTATTCACATATTAGCGCAGAAAGGAGGAAACTGACATGGGATTAAGTCTCAGAAAGCTATTCAAGGCAAGAGAAAAACCGGGAGAAGATGTGCAGCGGGTATCATCTGTGGAAATTGCAGATCAGCAGGTCCGTGATGCAGTAACAGAAATCTGTCTGAGAGAGCTGGCGTTCTGGACTTGTGTAGGAAAGATTGCCAACGCTCTGACAAAATGTGAATTTCGCACGTTTTACGAGGGAGAGGAACTGTTCAAAGATGAATATTATCTCTGGAACTACGAACCGAACCGCAACCAGAACAAAGCAGAATTTCTATCAAAGGCCATGGAGCAGTTATTCCGGAACAATGAGCTTTTGATAGTAGAGAGCTATGACGGAC
>NZ_JBBMEK010000412.1:0-1687 GCF_040096555.1 Coprococcus intestinihominis
GTCTAATCTCTCTAAATCTTGGTTAGCTTGGTTAGTAGCTTGGTTAGCTTGGTCAGTTATTGGATTGACTCGGAACAGCTCTACCCGAAACCGTCTGCTGCTGAAGGAAATCCCTCTCCCACTCTTTTGCTTCTCCCTTGGTCCGAAAGCCACGTTTCTGTTTTCTCTTCCGGTTTCCCTGCCAGTCCTTGTAATACACCTGTACTTTCCAGTTTTTTCCTTCTTTATATACTCCCATTGCTATTTCTCCACTTTCATCCCATAAATCTTCTCGGCAAGAAATTTCGTTGATATCTTTCCGGGAATAACCAGAAATCCTCTTTCTTTCAGTTCCTCGTTGTAGCCTTTCATGATTTTATATGCAAAGGCTTTCGATACTCCCAATACTGCACAAACATCATCTACGTTCATATACATTTTTTCCTGTGTCATACTCATATTGCTTTTTCCTCCGATAAATACTGTTCTACATGTTCCAGACCATAAATCTTGTCCTCAACATAACGAGTGGGCACCCGTCCTAATATCACATAATAATTTTTATTTGCCAGGTCAGCGTTCATCAGTTCCACTACCCTGTAAGCAAAAGAAACCGAGATATCAAATACTTCCGCTACGTCTTCCACTGACAAATACATCTTTCTTTTACGCATGGAACCATTCCACTCCCTTCTCCTGTGGTATGTGGCAGACATCCTCAATCCCGTAAAAACGTTCCACAAAATACTTGGTCGGAACCTTTCCTTTAAGAACCAGATACCCTTTCTTTTCCAGTTCGCTGTTCAAATTTGCAATGATCTCATAAGCAGAGGTTGTAGATACCTCCAAAAGTTCACATACATCTGCTGCTTTTAAAAATAATTTGTTCTGCATAATCAGTACCTCCTTTGTGTTCTGAAAGTTTTCCCTTCATGTACACCGGACTGGCAGGAGGATTTTCGGACACATTTTTCCGAATTTTTGCAAATTTTCCACAGGTAAAATTTCCTTACAAATTCAAAAGCAATAAAAAAACAGCCTGCCATGATGAAAACTACTTCATCAAAACAAACTGTTCTATAAAAATTCCCCGATATTCTCTTCTGGAAATGCAATGATATTCCGAAAAACCTTGTCTATTCAAGAAATCCGGCTAGTAAAAAAAATAATTTTTAACTCCATTTGCACTCCAGAGACAAAAATAAATCCCCGGGAAAGCCCATAAATACAGGCTTTTCCGAGGATTCGACTTCTATTCAAACTCCTTTGCGGACTGCGTTTCATGACACGCAAAGGCTGTTATTAGAGGTTTATATTTCGAACGTGCGTTCTGTTTTTGTGTTTTTCGCACCGCTTATGAAGAAATAAACTCCAAAATAACTCCATTTTACTCTTTATTATTTTGTTGTTCTTCTCTTGCGTAAAGAATGTCCAACGCCTGGAATATTACATTACTCATAGTCTGATAATGTCTCTCTGCATAAGATACTAGCTTTTCTTTTTGCTCTGGTGACATCCTAATTCTCAGACTAGAATCTTTGCCGTCTAATGATGGTTTTCTAGGCATCTTTCTCTCCTCCTTACATTTCATAGTTTAACACGAATTGATACAAGTGTCAATCTCGTTTTGTTAATATCACCCATTTCCCTTTTTGGCTACTTCCCTGCCTCTTCAGATAATTCTTTTCCTTCAATTTGGTTATATAAT
>NZ_JBBMEK010000413.1:0-1655 GCF_040096555.1 Coprococcus intestinihominis
CCTGTCTGTCCGCCGTCGGATGCTGTTTCATAGGTATAAGCTGTCGTATGTTTCCCGCCGTTTCTCCTGATGGATGAGAGTCTTCCCAGCTTGTCAAAGGTCTTTTCAACCCTGGCACTGCCGCAGGCCACAGCTGTCTCACGGCTGTCTGCATCATAGCCCCTTGTAACAGTCCTTACGCCATCCGGTGTCGTCTGGACTTCTTTTACCAGGCAGTCATTGGCATCATAGGTATATCGGTAGGCTGTACCGTCATCAAAGACTGCTTCACACAGCCTGTCTGTCAGGTCATAGCCGTAAGTGCAGGATTTTCCGGATACCTGTCCGTCCACAAAACGGGCCACCCTTCCCAGTTTGTCATAGATATACCTTCCGATGGTATAACTTGTGCCATCTTTTGATGCTTTCACTTCTGTCACACGGTCAAGGTTATCATAAGTATAAGCCACTTCCCAGCCGTTGGCATATGTGCTCTTTAAGAGATTGCCGTTCTTGGCCTCATAGTCATGGCTGACTGCCGCCTTTCCGGCGATGGATACGCTCTTTCTGTTGCCGAATCCGTCATAGGCAAAGGTATAGTCAAAGCCGTTATGGGTGATCTTGGTCAGACGGTCCCTGTCATAGGTATACTGGACCTGGACGGCTGCCTCTGTTCCGTTGACCGCTGCTTTTCCCGTGACTTTTGTCAGACGGTCCATGGTGTCATAGCTGTAATCCGCCTGATGGCTGGACACACTGACATTCTTTAAAAGGCCTTTTGTCACATCCCAGTCATATGCCGTTGTCACCCCTTCCGGTGAAGTCTGGGAGGCCATGTACTGCCCTTCTGCCGTGCCTGTTGTATAGGCCGCCTTTGATGTCATGGCTTTCTTCGCATCTGTTTCTGCTGATGAATCCACGGTCCTTGCCGTCACTGGGTTGCCATAGTTATCATAGGCAAAGGTATATTTCATGCCTGCCGCAGATGCCGCCCCTGTCACACGGTGTTTTTTATCATAGTCATACTTAAAAGCATTGCCCTTCGGATCCATGAGCTTCTTTAAGTTATCCACTGTGTCATATTCAAAACTGCTGTTTTTCTTCGCCTGGTCTGTCACCTTCACCACGTTGCCTTTGTCATCATAGGCAAAGCTTGTACCGTATTCCTCTTTATAAAGGCCAAGGCCCGTAAAGTAGGCATTGTTGCTGTTGTTGCCATATGTGAAGCCGATATCCACCCGCACATAATCATGTTTCGCCACAAAAGCGGTGTTCATGAACTGCCATTCACTGCAGTCTGCCCCGAATTCCGCATAGTGGATGTCATTCCTGTCATTGGCATCGCTGGATATGAAGTTGATATGGAGGCCAAAATGGCGGTTCTTCCTGCTGTTTAAGCTGTTGCCTGCATGGGGATCGCTTTCAAAGAACTTCTCTTTCAGGCTCACACTGTCGGCATACCCCCAGCCGCAGGCCATGAAGCTGTCACCCTTCTTGCCGGAGATGGCCAGCGGCTGATAGCAGCGCTTGTTGTTCTTTTCATCACCACTGATCTTTAACACACTGTCCCCTGTCGGGCCGTTGCCGCCCGGCACTTTCTCCTGCTGTCCCATCCGGATCTCTGCAGGAACATCTGTAGATGAAACCGTCACAAGATCAGACAGCACATAACCGGT
>NZ_JBBMEK010000414.1:0-1653 GCF_040096555.1 Coprococcus intestinihominis
ATGTCTGTCACCAGCCATCGCTTATTCCTCCTCTTCCTCATGTTTCTTATCTAGCAAACCTGCTAATTTACTCTGTGTAGACGGATACAGATGTGAATAAGTGTTCAACGTGGTTTCCACCTTTTCATGTCCAAGGCGTTCTGCAATCTCCAATGGAGCCACCCCCATATCAACCAGCATACTGGCATGTGTATCATGTTCTAAAGGATAATTCTAGGACACACAACAATTTACCAATACAACCGGCTTATCTGTAATAAAAACGAAAGGACGAAAAGCTATGAAACTTATATATGCTACATATAACCAGTACTGCAATAGTATAGATATAACCACTTTTGATAATATGCTTCTTCGCATAGATTGTAGTAAGGCGGAGGAAGGATTGAAGATCACACCAAATTCACAGTGCGCATTAAATGCTCTTGCGATTGATGAACCTATGGAGTATGCACGCTTAGTGTTGGATGGAGAAATGCAAGCTTGGATTGATGCAGAAGATAGTTTAGAAGTGTGGTAATTTTTCGGGCGGATTGCTATAGATTAGCAGTCCGCCTTTTTCAAAATCTTTACAAAAATATAAGTGGAATGTAAGAGATGTGCGTGGTACAATAGGAAGTGAAATTTGAAGTTAGTGGGGGAATTACAATGGGCAGAGGTTTAGTCAGACGAGTTCTGCTGGTTGCAGCATCAATACTTAATTGGATATTTTCAATAGGATATATAAGAGAAATATATAATGTAATGTTGGGCAAAAATTTAATCAAATATGTGGACAACATAAATATTGACGGTTCTGATTTTACACCATTAGCTAACCTTACAGTTGCGGGAGTAAACGGATTGACGATTTTTCTTGTGATAGGCTCAGCTGTATTGTTTGCGACGATATTTATTCTGATTTTCGCAATATTGCTTAGGGTAACAACAATCAGAAAGCAAGACATAGTTACGGAATCTGAGATAATATTTACCAAATGGTTAATTATTGTTTCTTCTGTTCTTGCCTTTATAGTCGGCATTTTGTCTGCGAACATAAAACTGATTGGGTGTGTCATAGGCTTGTCGTGGCAGCAACCGCTTTTCATGATGTTGATATACTATCTGCCCTTGAAGAATCGATTTAAGAAAGGAACGGAAATTGCTCATACGGAACTGTAAATTAACTTGCAGTCTTGTGGAGAGATTGAAAGTAACAGAAGATTTGAATTTGACGGAGGTATAGTAGATGAAAATAAAAAACCCTATGTTGGTAGTAACGGATATTAATAAGTCATTGGAATTTTATATAAAAGTTTTGGGGCTTCATGTAATTATGGATTTTGGTGCAAATAAGACTTTGACAGGTGGTTTGGCACTGCAAACACTTGAAACTTGGAATGAATTTATTGGTACAGACAACGTTTCATTCGGTAGTAATAGTTCTGAAGTATATTTTGAAGAGGATAACTTTGACAAATTTGCTGATAGACTGAAAAAGTATGATGTGGAATACGTCCATCCTATCAAGGAACATTCATGGGGACAGCGAGTGGTTAGAATTTATGACCCTGATAAACATATTATTGAGGTTGGCGAGAACATAAAAGTAGTTTGTAAACGTTTCTTGGATAGTGGCATGACACCAGAGCAAGTGGCAGAAAGAATGGATGT
>NZ_JBBMEK010000415.1:0-1650 GCF_040096555.1 Coprococcus intestinihominis
CCAGTATGACAAAGAGGGGCATCCGACATATCTTGTATTAGATAAAGATGACTTTTGGAGATATGAAGCAGACGTAGAGCTTAGCTGGACAAATGCGGACCGGCCGGAGGAATGCAGACATGCGACAATCCATATTACCGGAACAAACGAGATTCCGGATAAGGCACATGGTACTGCATTGACTTATGGACTGAAATACTATTTCCGCAATAAATTCTGTATCCGTCAGGTTGGAAGCGAGCAGGAAGATCCTGATTACACAAAGCATGATGTGGAACAGGACACAAATGCTGCGGATAGGCCGGCGAAAGAAACTCACAAAAGAGAAAAGGAAACAAATAAGGCGGTAAAAAGTTCAGAAAGTAAGAAAGGGACAGCAGAAGACAAAAAGAATCCGGCGGTATCCTCCGGGAAAAGTAAGGAAATGAAAACTCTGCTGGGGAACACTCCGGTGACTAGAGTGACGGAAAAGACAGAGAAAGATACGGCAGTCTGGGAAAAGCAGGCAGAGCATGTAACGAAATCTGAGGAAAAGCAAGCAGAGCATGTAACGAAATCTGAGGAGAAGAAAGAAGTTGCAACATCTGAAGGAGGAGAAAAACTGCACACAGAAGAGGCAGCTTTGGCGGACAAACCTGAGGATGCGGATGGATTTATTCCTGTCAATGCAGAAGAAGTTCCATTTGAAGAAGATGCTGACTTTATGGAAGAACTTCAAGGCGAACTGGAAGAAGAAACATCAGATTCCGAAGTAGAGGCGGCAAAGAAATTCGTGTGTGACTTTGGCGTGTTTAAGGGCAAGACGATGGAACAGGTTTTGGAAGCCGGAGTCAAGGGTACTGAAACTTTGAAATGGATTGCCAATAAGTATAAAGGTCCGAATAAAGAGCTGGTAAAAGCGGCAAAAACACTTCTGGATTATCAAAGTGAATCCGAAGAATTAAAGGCTGCATAATGAGTTTGTATGAACATGGTTCCCCTGTGGGACCATGTTCTTTTGAGGTAGAGGATATGACATCATTTACGATTACAGATGTGGGAAACCTTTTAGGAATCGAGCGACTTTCCGGCGGTGATGACGCTTCCTATAATGTGGTCTGCCCGTTTTGCGGAGACAGGAGGGGGAAGTGTAATTTTGTTGTATACAAAGATGGCGAACTGGCAAACGTCTATCATTGCTTCCATTGTGATGCAGCAGGAAATATGCTTACACTATATGTAGAATTGACAGGGCTATATGGTTCTGACTGTTATAAAAAAGCTTACCATGAAATACAGAAGAAGCTGGATTTGGGTGCAGGTGAACAGATGGAAAAGAGACTGGAAATTCAATGCCGGAAAAAGAAGCAGAAAGAGTCCCTGGCAAAACCTGTAGATTATAAGCGACGGGATCATACGTACCGGGAACTTCTAACCTTGCTGCAGCTATCGCCTCAACATAGAAAAGATTTGTTAAGCAGGGGGCTTACAGAAACGGAAGTTGCAAATATGGAAGCCTTGGGGTATAAAAGTACCTGTGCTGAAGAATCTGTCGCAATCGCCAGAAAATTACTGAAACGTGGTTGCAGGCTGGAGGGCGTGCCCGGTTTTTTCATGAATTATCATGGTGACTGGGAAATTGCCTTTTATCAGAAGAATAACGGCTATCTC
>NZ_JBBMEK010000416.1:0-1644 GCF_040096555.1 Coprococcus intestinihominis
ATTTATGATTATTATCGATTGTTATATGCCAGAATCGGTACGCCCCATTGTCCGAAATGCGGCAAGGAGATTAAAAAACAAACGGTTGATCAGATGGTGGATGCTGTTATGGCATTACCTGAGAGGACGAAGATCCAGCTGTTGGCACCGGTTGTCCGGGGCCGAAAAGGCGAGCATGTGAAGATTTTTGATCAGGCAAGGAAGAGTGGGTATGTGCGTGTGATGGTGGATGGCCATCAGTATGAATTGTCGGAAGAGATTAAGCTTGAGAAGAATAAGAAGCACAATATTTCCATTGTTGTAGACCGACTGATGGTGCGGGAAGGTATCGAGAAGCGTTTGACAGATTCTCTCGAGACAACGCTGAAACTGGCCGAGGGACTGGCAGTTGTGGATTTGCCGGATCAGGAAGAATCTATGACTTTCAGTCAGAGCTTTTCCTGCCCGGACTGTGGGATCAGTTTTGAGGAGATTGAACCGAGAAGCTTTTCATTTAATAATCCTTTTGGTGCATGTCCGGTGTGTCATGGTCTGGGGTATAAGATGGAATTTTCACCGGAATTGATGATTCCGGATACGTCATTGAGCATTTCCCAGGGAGCGATTGCGGTGATGGGATGGCAGTCTGCGGCAGATGCGTCCAGTTTTACTCACGCTATTCTTGTGGCTTTGGCGGAGGCTTATCATTTTGATCTGGATACACCCTTCAGGGATTATCCACAGGAAATTCAAGATGTGATTCTTCATGGTACCGGTGGACGGGAAGTACGTGTTCATTATCGCGGTCAGCGCGGTGAAGGAGTTTATGATGTGGCATTCGAAGGCCTGATTAAGAATGTGGAGCGACGATACAGAGAAACCGGTTCAGAGCTGACGAAGCAGGAGTATGAGAATTTCATGACTATTACCCCGTGTAAAGAGTGCGGCGGCAGACGTTTGAAGAAAGAATCGCTGGCCGTGACGATCGGCGGCAAGAATATCAGTGAGTTGACAGAGATGTCCATTAACGATCTGAATACTTTTATGGAACAGTTGAAATTGACGAAACAGCAGCATTTGATCGGTGATCAGGTCATCAAGGAAATACGGTCAAGGCTTGGTTTTTTGATTGATGTTGGTCTGGATTATCTGATGCTTTCAAGAGCAACAGCGACACTGTCCGGTGGTGAAGCACAGCGTATTCGACTGGCAACACAGATAGGATCTGGGCTTGTTGGAGTGGCCTACATTCTGGATGAACCAAGTATCGGCCTGCATCAGAGAGATAATGATAAGCTGCTGAAGACCCTGAAGAATCTGAGAGATCTAGGTAATACGCTGATCGTCGTTGAGCATGATGAAGATACGATGTTGGAAGCGGACTGGATTGTGGATATTGGTCCGGGAGCCGGTGAGCATGGCGGATATCTTGTTGCAGAAGGTACAGCACAGGATATTATGAAATGCGAGAAGTCTGTGACGGGCGCTTATTTAAGCGGCCGCATTCGAATTCCGGTGCCATCGCAGAGACGACAGCCAACTGGATTTTTGCATATTATCGGTGCAGCAGAGAATAATCTGAAGCATATTAATGTAGATATTCCATTGGGAGTGATGACTTGTGTGACAGGTGTATCCGGTTCGGGCAAGAGTTCCATAGTGAAT
>NZ_JBBMEK010000417.1:0-1619 GCF_040096555.1 Coprococcus intestinihominis
AAAAATGCAATTGCATCTAACTCACCACAACCGACAACAACCACCATTGCCGGAGGCAAGAAAATTCGAAAAATCAACAAATCAAAGGCACATTCTGAAGAGACGCCTTCGAAAAAAGAAGCTGTTGCTAAGAAGAAATCTGCTTCTCAATCAACCACGAAAGAAAATGAATAAAACACTTGCAATAAAAAGATCCTGAATCAAATGCGACTCGGGATCTTTTTAAGATTGTTAATGACAACATTTATGTGTATTAAAATACTGTTTTAAATCCAGGGATAAATGATTATTTTCAATTGAAAAACCATATTTCTTAAAATAATCAGGCATATGATAAATATCATTGCTTACCAGATAATGTGCACCGCTCTGATAAGCTTTGTCAAAAATCATATGCATAATGAAATCGCCGTAACCATTCTTTCTGAACTCAGGAAGCACAGCCAATCCATCAAATTTAAAAACACCATCAAAATCAAAGATCAGTCTGGCCGTTCCCACCGGTATCTCATTTTCATTATACAAAAGAAGATAAATCGCCATGTCTTCACTATTAGAATTTTTCCAAGTTTCAACATTCTCATTCATATCTTCTTCAAAAACATCCTGATAAATCTTCATACATTTACTGAGATCATCATTCATTGTATTGAGATAAACGCCTCTAATCATGTTCTGCCTCCCTATTGTAATGGCTCTTTCGAAGGTGTGCCAGCTTTTCTCGGATATTTTTTTCCTGTTGATTTGATTTTTTTAATCGGAACCAATGTCCTCGCAAAATCTGTCTCAGGAAGTACAAAACTACAGACCTTCCCGATTTCTCCTCCAAGAATTCTGATTGCCTTTTCTGATTCTCTTAATTCATTATCCACATTCCCTGATTTGTATGAGACAAATTGTCCACCGATTTTTACAAATGGTACACAATACTCGCTTAATGTTGATAGATTAGCTACTGCACGCGATGTGCAAAGATCATACTGCTCACGATACTCTTTTCTATGGCCGAAATCTTCAGCACGCCCATGGCATGTCTCAACATTTTCCAAGCCCAACGTTTCTACAACTTCATTCAGAAAATTAATTCTCTTGTTCAACGAATCCAATAATGTGATTTTCAGATGTGGAAAGGCAATCTTCAGAGGAATCCCCGGAAATCCGGCACCGGTTCCCACGTCAATGGCGCTCTGAACCTGGTATATATCCACCGCATTGACAATCGATAGACTGTCAATATAATGCTTATCTATAAATTCGTCAAATTCAGTAATTCCAGTCAGGTTCATGACCTTATTTTTTTCTACAACCATTTCATAATATGTTACATATTGATTATATTGTTTGTCACTTAATTCAATATGTAACATATTAACTTTTTTCTTAAAGCTTTCAATCGAATACATATTTTTCCTCATTTATTCTCTATTGGCGGTTTCATGTGTATCATTTTCCGGCTTTTCATCGTTGTGCATGTCCTGCATATACTGTTTCTGACTACTCTGAGACAAATGAATCAGCAAAACAGAAATATCTGCAGGTGTAACACCGGATATACGTGACGCCTGGCCAATTGAAACCGGTTTAATCTTATCCAGCTTCTGCTGTGCCTCAATTCTAAG